>NZ_JBTBFV010000021.1:0-78507 GCF_054786995.1 Mycobacterium sp. ZZG | reverse complement strand
ACGGCCGCCGGCCCCACCGGCCCCGGGGCGGACCCGCCCGCTGCCGGAATCGGACACGTCGGCGCCGCCCGAGCCGCCCGCGCCGCCCGCGCCGCCGGTGGCGCCGTTGCCGCCCGTCCCGCCGTTGCCTGCCGCACCGCCCGCGCCGCCGTTGCCGGTCAGTGAGCCGCTGCGTCCACCTGCGCCGCCGATGCCGCCCGTAGTACCGGCAGCACCGGCAGCCCCGGCGCCACCCGCCCCTCCGGCGCCGCCGGCGCCACCGAGTCCGACGGCCTGTCCGATGTCGACGGAGCCGCCCGCCCCGCCGTCTCCGCCCCTGGCTCCGACACCGCCGGTGCCGCCGTTGCCACCGCGCCCTCCGAAGGCGGCGGCGAACGGCGTGGATTCCTGCGCCAACCCCGCATCACCGCCGTTGCCACCGACGCCGCCGCCGGCCCCGTCGCCACCGTCGCCGCCCGATCCGCTGATCGTGTACTGGTGGGGCCCGGCCAGGAACCCCGTGGCGCCCTGGCCCTGACCGCCGTGGCCACCGGAATGGTTGGTGCCGGCGGCGCCGTCCCTGCCGCGTCCACCGGATGCGCCGGTGATGGCGGTGTCCACGACGGCATTGGTCGACGGAAAGCCGGTCGAGCCGAGGAAGTTCGGGCTGCCGGTCGCCGCCCTGCCGGCCGGCGATGGGTTCACCTCGTCGAGTCCGGCGCCACCCGCACCGCCGTTACCGCCGGCGCCGCCGTCGCCGTGCAGCCGGCCGGCGTTGCCCCCAGCGCCACCGTGGCCACCGGCGACGCCCGGTCGGCCGTCGGCACCATGCCCACCGTCACCGCCGTTGCCTGTGGAAGCGAAGATTCCGGCGTGGCCGCCGTCGCCGCCGTTCTGGCCCGGAAGATAGCCGTCGCCCCCGCGGCCGCCGTTTCCGCCAAACAAACCAGCGTTGCCACCTTTGCCGCCGCGTGCACCGTTCCCACCGTCGCCCCAGAGCAGACCGCCGTTGGCGCCGTTGCACGCCGAGCCCTGACAATCCGCGGCGGCATCGATGCCGTCGCCGATCAGCCAGCCACCGGAACCGATCATCGGCCTGGCAGTGACCGCCGGGGTAAGTGCTGCGACCGGTCGATCCCGCTTCGTCGATCCAGCGGTGCCGAACAGCCAAACCTCTTGGGGTACAGGATGAATAGGGACCAGCAAGGAATCGAACGACGCCAGTTGCACGACCCGCTCCGGCGTCGGTGACGGGTCCGGTTGCATGCCTGCCACCAGGCCCATGCCGATCACCGCAACACCGCCGGCGCCCACGGCCAGCCAGTACCGAGCACCGGCCGAGGCGCACTGCGTGCCGGCCACGTCGATTGATTCCACTGCTCCGCTTCGGCCATTTGCCACGCGCGCTCCGCCGAATGTTTGCCTATGTCAATTAGCTGAAATCTAGCATGGCAAATCAACGGAACGGTCAATTGACGGCACCGCGGTCGCTTTGGGCGAAGCGCAAGAGGGAGACAAGACGGAGCCGTCGGAACCCACAGGAGAGGCCGGAACGGGCTGTACGGCCAGAACGGACCGCACGTTCACAAGAGGATCGCCGTCAGCGCTTGCGGTCGCGCACCTTGTAGGTCGAGGGCCACGACTCGCGGGTCTCGTCCCCGACAAGCGGCACACCTTTGGATCCGATGCGGACGTCATAAGCCTCCTTGCCCGCACCGGCCTCCCGGTTGGCGTGCTCGGTGGCCAGATAGATCAGCTGATCGATCTCGGCCTCGGCGAATGCGACGAACGTGGTCTTACGCACGATCTCATCCTCCGGCGGCGTCATGCGGTCCGGCAGGATCCGCGTCAACAGCGCCGCCACACCCAGCAGCGAGAACGGCACGACCCAGTAGCAGATGAACGACAGCGGAGTCCTGGTGTCGAGGATGGTCGCGTCGCCCTGGACCAGAGGCGGGATGGCCGACGACACCGTCATGCCACCGAAGGCCGCGACCCACACCCACGTCAGCACCGAGGTGATCCGGGCGAACGGTTCGCTCTCGACCACCTGCTTGGGCTGGCCGACCACTGCGAAGTCCCGGATAAAGGGCCGCCCGATCAGCACACCCACCAGCGCCACCAGGAAGATGCCGGCGTTGCTCAACGGCTGCAACCACCGCTCCATGAATGCCTGGCTCGTCGCGAATGTCAGCACAGTCAACACCAGAAACGTTGCGAGAGCGCCAATTTCAAGCGTGCGCCCGGGTGAGCCGGTCACTCGGGCGATGACGAACGCCGCCACCGCGACCACCAGTGCGATCAACACCGCGGCGACGAACGGCACGTTGCCCACGAGAACCCAGTAGACGATCCACGGTGCAAAGCCAAAGATGATGCCCACGGGCAGCAGTGTATTGAGTCACGTTCTGGCTTACGCGGGCACCGTGTCACTTTTGGCTTACTTTGTCACGGTGACCACGCGCATGAACATCTCGTCGGACTCGCCGCTCGAAGCCCGGGTGGGCTACTCACGGGCGGTGCGGATCGGTCCGCACATCGCGGTCGCGGGTACCACCGCGTCCGGTCCCGATGCGGCGGCGCAGACGCGGAAGGCGCTGCGACGCATCGAGACCGCCCTGGCAGAGGCCGGCGCGTCGTTGTCTGACGTAGTGCGAACCCGGATCTACGTCACCGACATCGCCTCGTGGGCACAGATCGGCGCCGTGCATGCCGAGGTGTTCGGCGAGATCCGGCCTGCATTGACAATGGTGGAGGTGGCGGCTCTGATCTCACCGGAGCTGACGGTCGAGATCGAGGCCGACGCCTACCTCCCCGGCTGAATGCCGATCAATCGTCCAGCGGTGGGAACCGGCCATCTGGACCCGGGCGATACTCAGTGATGCTAATCACACTCTCCGTCGGCAGCGGACCGTACAAATGTGGGAACACGATGCCATCGGGATCGGTTGGTATCCCAGGTTCCCAGCGGACAGGAGAGACCAGGCGTGCGGCATCGATGCGCAGCAACACCAGATCGGCCCGTCCGGCGAAGAGCCGGTTGGCCGGTAGGTGCACCTGGGCGGGACTCGACAGATGGACGAAGCCGTTCGCGTCGAGCGACTCCGGTGAATGCACGCCCACACGTTTCGCCCTTTCCCACTCCGCGGCACTGCACAGGTGCACGAGGACCTGCCCGCGCGGTGCCGGGTTCATCTGGCCGCCTTTCCACCGTGGTAACGCAACAAGTCGTGAGACACGACACACCTGTAAACCCCCGGGGAACAAGGCCGGAACCCCAGACGTCTGACAGAGTAGAAGTACGTCGCTACCACCCTATGGAGGTGCCATGACCGCAACGCTGACCAGTCCTGGATTGACCAAGGCTGACCGCTGCGACCGTTGTGGGGCCGCGGCCCGCGTGCGGGCGAAGCTTCCGTCGGGTGCCGAGCTGTTGTTCTGCCAGCATCACGCCAACGAGCACGAGGCAAAGTTGATCGAGCTCGCGGCGGTGCTGGAAGTGAGCCCGCTGGAGCCGTAGCAGCGAATCGGCAATGCTGGTCTGGTCATGAGTGACCAGACAGAGCGGCCGGACGCGCGGCCCGCACCACAGGCGGAGCCACGACGGGTCAAACCCGAACGGGCCAGACCTCAACGCCACCACATCCGGCACATCACACTCCGGACACTCGGCAAAAGCTGGGACGATTCGATTTTCTCGGAATCGGCTCAAGCTGCCTTCTGGTGTGCGCTGTCGTTGCCGCCCCTGCTGCTCGGCATGCTCGGCAGCCTTGCCTACATCGCGCCGTTGTTCGGCCCGGACACACTCGGGACCATTGAGAGCCAGCTGATCACTGTCGCGGGAAAGTTCTTCTCCCCGAACGTCGTCAGCGAGATCATCGAGCCGACGGTGCGGGACATCGTTCGCGGTGCCCGCGGCGAGGTGGTGTCTCTCGGTTTCGTGATCTCGCTGTGGGCGGGGTCCTCGGCCATCTCGGCATTCGTCGACTCCGTGACCGAGGCACACGATCAGACACCGCTTCGCCACCCGGTCCGGCAGCGGTTCTATGCGCTCGGGCTCTACGTGGTGATGCTCGTCGGCGCCATCGTCACCGCGCCGTTCTTGGCGTTGGGTCCGCGCAAGGTTGCCGAGTTCATCCCGGACAGCTGGGACGACGCGCTGCGTTTCGCCTACTTCCCGGTGCTGTTTCTCGCGTTGGTGGTGTCGGTGAACCTGCTCTACCGCGTGTCCCTGCCCAAACCGTTGCCGTCACACCGCTTGCTGCTGGGCTCAATCCTGGCCACGACCGTGTTCCTGATCGCCACCTGGGGGCTGCGGGTGTACTTGACGTGGATCACCAGCACTGGATACACCTACGGCGCGCTGGCCACCCCGATCGCTTTCCTGCTGTTCGCATTCTTCCTCGGCTTCGCGATCATGCTCGGCGCAGAACTGAACGCCGCGATCGAAGAGGAATTCCCTGCACCGCAGACCCACGCCAATCGTGTGCGGGGCTGGTTGGGCGCCAAGGCGGAAAGCCGCAACGGTGGCGCGGCGCCGGCCGCCGGATCCCGCGCGGCAGACGCTCGCGGGATCAACGGACCGCGCTCGGGCGCCGACACCCCGGCGGCCGACGGCGACGTGGCTACTTCTTGAGCTGCTCGTAGATCCGCTTGCAGTCGGGGCACACCGGCGAACCGGGCTTGGCTGAGCGGGTCACCGGGAACACTTCGCCGCACAATGCCACGACATGGGTTCCCATCACCGCGCTCTCGGCGATCTTGTCCTTCTTGACGTAGTGGAAGAACTTCGGAGTGTCGTCGTCTGTCCCGTCGTCGACGCGTTCGTCGGCATCGGTGCGTTCGATCGTCTGGGTGTCCATGTCATTCATTCTGCCTGGCCATCAATCGGTAATAAACGCGATGGGTATACCTGGGCCCGAATGTGGAACAGTGGAGGTATGAACGCCGGATTGAGCACCGTGATCCCGTGCGTGACTCGGAGCTGAGTTTCGACGACGAAGGCCGCCCGGTTCTGATCACCCGGGCCGCCCCCGCCTTCGAAGAACAACATCGCCAGCGTGTGCGCAAGTATCTGACGCTGATGTCCTTTCGTATCCCCGCCCTCGTTCTGGCCGCGGTGGCCTACGGCGTCTGGCAGAACGGTCTGCTCTCTCTGGCCATCGTGGTGGCCTCGATTCCGCTGCCGTGGATGGCCGTGCTGATCGCCAATGACCGGCCTCCACGCAAGGCCGAGGAGCCGCGGCGCTATGACGTCCGGCAGCGGATCCCCTTGTTCCCCACCGCCGAACGACCGGCAATCGAGGATGCGGCCGGGCACGCGTCGCAACATGAGGCCGGCGATACGCGCGGCGACGTTCCCGGCTGAGCGCTTTCTGGCGTCTTTCTCAGCACATTCTCAGGTCAAGCGCTAATAGCCGCTGATCAGAAGGTGTGAAGCACAGAAAGTGCGGGAACTCTTTGCGGGCTTGGGGCGTTGTAGCTCATGAAAGTTCCACCCAATCAGGAGGCCGCCATGGCAAATGCCACCACCAGCCGCATCGACCAGGATCTGGACGCTCAGAGCCCAGCCGCCGACTTGGTGCGGGTTTACCTGAACGGCATCGGCAAGACTGCGTTGCTCAACGCCGCCGATGAGGTGGAGCTGGCCAAACGGATCGAGGCGGGCTTGTACGCGCAGCACCTGCTCGACACTCGTAAGCGCCTGGGCGAGAACCGCAAACGCGATCTGGCGGCGGTCGTGCGTGACGGAGAGGCAGCGCGCCGTCATCTCCTCGAGGCGAACCTGCGACTGGTGGTGTCGCTGGCCAAGCGCTACACCGGCCGCGGCATGCCGCTGCTCGACCTGATCCAGGAGGGCAACCTCGGGCTCATCCGCGCGATGGAGAAGTTCGACTATGCCAAGGGATTCAAGTTCTCCACCTACGCCACTTGGTGGATCCGGCAGGCGATCACCCGCGGCATGGCCGACCAGAGCCGCACCATCCGCCTGCCCGTCCACCTCGTCGAGCAGGTCAACAAGCTGGCCCGGATCAAGCGTGAGATGCACCAGAATCTCGGCCGCGAAGCCACCGACGAGGAACTGGCCGCCGAATCTGGCATCCCGGTCGAGAAGATCACCGACCTGCTGGAGCACAGCCGCGACCCGGTGAGCCTCGACATGCCCGTCGGCAGCGACGAGGAGGCGCCGCTCGGCGACTTCATCGAGGATGCCGAGGCGATGTCGGCCGAGAACGCCGTCATCTCCGAGCTGCTGCACACCGACATCCGCTATGTGCTGGCCACCCTCGACGAGCGTGAGCAGCAGGTGATCCGGCTGCGGTTCGGCCTCGACGACGGTCAACCGCGCACTTTGGATCAAATCGGCAAGCTGTTCGGACTGTCGCGCGAGCGGGTGCGGCAGATCGAGCGTGAGGTGATGGCCAAACTGCGCAACGGTGAGCGAGCCGACCGCCTGCGCTCGTACGCCAGCTGACCCCGCGGCCGCTTCCTCGAACCACACCCCCGCGAAGGCCCGTCGGAGATTCCGGCGGGCCTTCTGCATGCCCCGTGCACGTGTGGCCCGTGTCGCTCGGGGAAGAACCGCTTCCGGCCGGTAGGGCCGGTAGACTCGCTCTGAACGGAGGGTGTGCGATGAACGACCTGGTTGATACCACCGAGATGTATCTGCGGACGATCTATGACCTCGAGGAAGAGGGCGTGATACCTCTGCGCGCGCGCATCGCTGAGCGTCTCGATCAGAGCGGCCCCACCGTGAGCCAGACTGTGTCCCGCATGGAGCGCGACGGGCTGCTGCACGTCGCGGGTGACCGCCACCTGGAGTTGACCGAGAAGGGCCGCGCCCTCGCGGTCGCCGTGATGCGCAAGCACCGCCTGGCCGAGCGTCTCCTGGTCGATGTGATCGGCCTGCCCTGGGAGGAAGTCCACGCCGAGGCGTGCCGCTGGGAGCACGTGATGAGCGTGGACGTCGAGCGGCGTCTTGTTCAGGTGCTCAACAACCCCACCACTTCTCCGTTCGGCAACCCGATCCCCGGACTGTCGGAGCTCGGCGTCGGCGACGAGATCAACGAGAGCTTCGCCCTGGTGCGGCTCACCGAGCTGCCCGCCGGCATGCCGGTGGCCGTGGTCGTGCGACAGCTGACCGAACACGTTCAAGGCGACGCCGACCTGATTGCCCGCCTCAAGGACGCCGGTGTCGTCCCGAACGCCCGCGTGACGGTCGAGGTCAAGGACCACGGCGGCGTCATGATCGTCATTCCCGGTCACGAGCAGGTCGAACTGCCGCACGAGATGGCACACGCCGTCAAGGTGGAGAAGGTCTGACCAAGAGCGGCCTCGCGTACTACCTAGCCGGCCCTGCGACCGGACGACCGCCGCGGCGGCAGCCGCACGCCGAGCTGCTTCGCCAACCGGTAACCCGTCTGGGCGAGTTCCCGAATCTGTTCAGGCCGCATCCCCGACTGCAGTGCCTGATCCAGCATGCCCGCCATCCTGTGCGCCGGATCGGCCCGCAGTGCCTGGTCGAGCGAGATACCGGCCAGCGGACCGTCACCGCGTGCGTACGCCGAGAAGGCGAGCAGCACCAGGGCTTCGACCCGCCACGGCTCGGGAAGGCACCGTGCGAGCTCGGCCCACAGCGCCTCGGCGGCGCCGGCGCCGGCGCCGACCGCCAGCGCGTAGAGCGTGTCCCGCACCCGGGTGTCGGTGAGCGCCCACGCCAACCGCACCTTGTCTGCGTCGGCAAGCCGACCATCACCCTTGATCTGCTCAGCGCACGCCAACGCGTGCTCGATGTCACCGCGGGCCTCCGCCCCCGGCCGGGATGGCTCCGGCGCGCCGGCGAGTTCGATTGCGCGGCCGAGGGTCGCGGCGCGTGCGGGGTCTGCCGTCGCGACCACGGCGACCAGTTCCTCGCGGCGCCGATAGAGGCGGCGCCCGTCGAGCACCGCGGCCACGGCTGTCGGTGACGCAGTCGGGTCCTCGACAACACCAGAGTTGCCGCAGCCGTCCGCGCAGTACCACCGCGCACCCGCGGCGATCTCGGAGACGACGTGGGTGGCGATCAAATCGACACCATGGAAGTCGAGCTCACTCCCGAGTTCCTCGGACAGCGTGCGGTACCCCTCGGCGCACATCGGGCAGCACGCGCCCTCCGCGTCGACGATCACCGCCACCGCTGCGTCGGCACCCGAGGACGCCGCCAGCTCGGCCAACCGATACAGCTGGTCGGGCGGTCGCTCCCCCAGGTCGGCGCGGAGGACGGCGCCCAAATCGCCGCCGCTGATGGTGGTCAGAACGAGCGATTTCACGGGGATGAAGCCGAGGACGGCAGGCAGTGCCGCGATGAGGGCACCGGGACGGTCGAGCGAGGGATCGGGGCGAGGTGTTGAGGCCATGTGGCCAACCTCGCAACCGGCCCCGACGCCGATCGGGCGAAGACGTCCCGGCGGCACGCAACTGTGGATGAAATCGGATCTGGGGATGAATCGCGCTTAAGGGCAGCCGTCGTCGAACGGAGCGGACACCTCGTCTCCGGGCCCCCCGGCCTGCGCGCGTGCCACGAGCTCCGCGAGTCGCTGGTCGAAGGGCGGAGAGAACGACACCTCGTCGGCGCATCCACCGCCGTCCAGACCACCGATCAGACCGGTCACCGTCCCCCCGGAGATCCAGGGGGCGCCGGAGAAACCGTTGACCACCCCATCGCAGTGCAGGGTCGGGAAACCTTGCCGTTCCGGCACGGCCGGGGCCCGGCAGACCTGCGGACCACCGGCACCCGACGGATACCCGATGACCGTCACCTCCTTCCCCGGGCCGGGTGCTGCCCCGACGTCCAGTCCGTCGCCTGCCACCGACGCCAGCGGCACGCCGTCGTCGCGGCTGACCCGTGCGACCGCGTAGTCCGCGGCGGGGTCACGGCCGTCCAACCAACGGGTGTCGAAGAAGACCGCGTCGATCTGCCACCCGTCGCGCGCAGTGGGGCCCGCGCCGTAGCCCGGGACGAAAACCGCGTCGTCACCATCGGACAAGCAGTGCGCCGCGGTCAGGATCAGATCACCGGCGGGTGACCTCAGCACTGAACCCGTGCACGTGTGCAACTCCGAACCGTCGACGAACACCGCTCCCACCCGCGGATCCGGCGACACCGGTCCCGCCGACGGCCGTACGCCGGTGGACGGCCGGTACTCCGGGGCCGAGCATGAGGTGAGCAGCACCGCTGCCGCGACCACCAGCGCGGACTTCACGTCGACCATTCCTCCGATCTTCCCTCACAGGGACGTCACCGGCGTTTCCGCGACCCACACCCGGGGTAGATCGCCGGGCACCGTGCCGGAATGTCACGTCGGCGTGTTCGCGCTCGAACAAATGGGTGACGTCACGTGGCCCCGCGCGGCGGCGCCGGACACGTGCGAGACACTTGGTGTTCACGGTTCACCCGCATCACCCGTTGTGGTCACCGAGGCGAGGAGGCGAGGCAGATGGCTGACGATGAGCACGACCCCGGCCAGCAGTATCAGCCGGAGCAGACCGGCATGTACGAGCTCGAGTTCCCGTCCCCGCAGCTGTCCTCACCCGACGGTCGCGGTCCGGTGCTGATCCATGCGCTGGAAGGGTTTTCAGATGCCGGGCATGCGATCAGATTGTCTGTCCAGCACCTCAAGGACACGCTCGACACCGAACTGGTGGCGTCGTTCGCCATCGACGAACTGCTCGACTACCGGTCCCGCCGCCCGCTGATGACGTTCAAGACCGACCACTTCGCCCATTACGACGAGCCGGAACTGAATTTGTACGCGCTACACGACAGCGTCGGGACCCCGTTCCTGCTGCTCGCGGGTCTGGAACCCGATCTGCGCTGGGAACGGTTCATCACCGCGGTGCGACTGCTGTCCGAGCGACTCGGGGTGCGCAGGGTGATCGGACTGGGCTCCATCCCGATGGCGGTTCCGCACACCCGTCCGATGACGCTGACCGCGCACTCCAACGACAAGGAACTGATCGGCGAGCATCAGCCGTGGGTGGGCGAGGTCCAAGTGCCCGGAAGTGCCTCCAACCTGTTGGAGTACCGGATGGCCCAGCACGGCTACGAGGTGGTCGGGTTCACGGTGCACGTCCCGCACTACCTGGCACAGACCGACTATCCGTCGGCGGCCGAGACCCTGATCTCCGAAGTGGCAAGGAACGGCTTGCTGCAGATTCCCACCGCGAAGCTGACCCAGGCCGCCGCGGAGGTGTTCGACAAGATCAACGAGCAGGTCGCCGCGAGCGCCGAGGTCGCTCAAGTGGTGGAGGCCCTGGAGCGACAGTACGATGCCTTCGTCGCCGCTCAGGAGAACCGGTCCCTCTTGGCGCGGGACGAGGATCTGCCGAGCGGGGAGGAACTCGGTGCCGAGTTCGAGCGGTTCCTCGCTGAACAGGCCGGTGAGAAGAAGCGGAAGGACAGGGACGACCCGCGGGAGGGCCTGTAATTCCGCCTGCTGCCAGCCGTCCCGACAACGAAGTGGGCTACATGACCGACCGCAAGCCCCACCTGCGCCCGGTGCGTGAGATCACCCCGACGCTGAAGTTCTGCACGATCCACGGCTACCGGCGGGCCTTTCGAGTAGCCGGTTCCGGACCGGCGATCCTGTTGATCCACGGTATCGGCGACAACTCCACCACATGGAGCACCGTGCAGACCCAACTGGCGCAACGGTTCACCGTGATCGCCCCCGATCTCCTGGGGCACGGCAAGTCGGACAAGCCACGGGCCGACTATTCGGTCGCGGCCTATGCCAACGGCATGCGCGACCTGCTCTCCGTGCTCGACATCGACAGCGTCACGGTGATCGGGCACTCCCTCGGCGGCGGGGTGGCGATGCAGTTCGCCTACCAGTTTCCGCAGTTGGTCAACCGTCTGATACTGGTCGGCGCCGGCGGCGTGACCAAAGACGTCAACATCGCGCTGCGCATCGCCTCGATGCCGATGGGCAGCGAAGCGCTGTCCCTGTTACGTCTTCCGCTGGCGCTGCCCGTGCTCCAGGCGCTGGGCCGCGTCAGCGGGACGGTACTCGGATCCACGGGGGTGGGGCGCGACATTCCCCACATGCTGCGCATCCTGGCCGACCTGCCCGAACCGACCGCCTCATCGGCCTTCGCCCGCACGCTGAGGGCGGTGGTGGACTGGCGCGGCCAGGTGGTCACGATGCTCGACCGCTGTTATCTGACGCAATCGGTTCCCGTGCAATTGATCTGGGGTGACCTCGATGCCGTCATCCCCGTCAGTCACGCGGAGCTGGCGCACGCCGCCATGCCGGGTTCCCGGCTCGAGATCTTCCGCGGCTCAGGCCACTTCCCGTTTCACGACGACCCGGACCGCTTCGTCGAGCTCGTCGAGAAGTTCATCGACACCACCGAACCGGCCGTGTACGACCAGGAGTATCTGCGCAGCCTGCTCCGCACCGGCGTCGAGGAGGGCACCATCTCCGGCCCGGTCGACACCCGGGTGGCGGTGCTCGACGCGATGGGTGGCGACGAACGCTCGGCAACCTGACCGGTCGGCGTCGCCGAGCACGTAGCATCGGGCTCATGGCCATCGAAGTGACAGTGCTGCGCGTTTTCACCGACAAGGACGGACATTTCGGGAACCCGCTCGGTGTGGTCGACGCCGCTACCGTGGACCCGGCCGACCGGCAACGCATCGCCACCGAATTGGGATACAGCGAAACGATTTTCGTCTCGCTTCCGCGAGAGGGCACCCACAGCGCCCAAGCCCACATCCACACCCCCACCACCGAATTGCCGTTCGCCGGGCATCCGATAGTGGGTGCGTCGTGGTGGCTGAGAGACCGCGGCATGCCGATAAAGACACTCCAGGTACCGGCAGGGATCGTCCAGGTCAGCTACGGCCACGACCTGACCTCGGCTAGTGCTCGCGCGCAATGGGCTCCGGTGTTCTCGATCCACGACGTGGCCTCGCTCGAAGAGCTCGCGGCCGCCGATCCCGACGACTACGCCGACGAGTCCGAGCACTACCTGTGGACGTGGCTGGACGAGGCCGCAGGCACCATCCGCTCGCGCATGTTCGCGCCGTACCTGGGGATTCGCGAGGATGAGGCGACCGGCGCGGCTGCGGTGCGCATCACCGAGCATCTGAGCCGAGACCTGACGATCGTCCAGGGCGAGGGGTCGATCATCGAGACGAAATGGAGCCCCGAAGGCTGGGTGCAGGTCGCCGGCCGGGTGGTCGACGATGGACAGCGCCAACTGGAGTGACGCCTCAGCTCTGGGCCGTGACCTTCCGATGGGCACGCAGCGCCTGTATCTCGCGCTCGAAATCCTCGGCTGACGAGAACGAGCGGTACACCGAGGCGAATCTCAGGTAGGCCACTTCGTCGAGCTCTCGGAGCGGACCCAGGATCGCCAAGCCCACCTCATGGCTGGGCACCTCCGGCGAGCCGGTGGCCCGGACCGCGTCCTCCACCTGCTGAGCAAGATGATTCAGCGCGTCGTCGTCGACCTGCCGGCCCTGGCACGACCGCCGCACCCCGCGGATGACCTTCTCGCGACTGAACGGCTCGGTCACGCCACTGCGTTTGACCACAGCGAGTACCGCCGTCTCCACCGTGGTGAACCTGCGTCCACACTCGGGGCACGACCGGCGCCTGCGGATCGCCTGACCCTCATCGGTCTCTCGGGAATCGACGACCCGGGAATCGGGGTGCCGGCAGAAAGGACAGTGCATCACCGCTCCTTCGCCGCTCCGACAGTCAATCGCTTCGAACGCCATTGAGCGTACCTGCGTGGAACACGGGCGGCTCATGGCCGGACCCCATGGGGTGTATCTCATCGGGCCCCGTCCTCACAGAGCTCGGGCAGCACGGGCGATCAGATCCCGGCTGCGATCAGACGACGGGTGCGATCAGACGACGGGTGCGATCAGGGTCTGACCTGCGGCCAACGCCGCCGACTCGAGTTTGTTGAGCTCCCGGATCCGATCGACCACGTCGGCGACCGGGACGCCGGGAGCGACGCGCTGCGCGACCTGGTGCAGGGACTCGCCACTGTGCACCTGCACCACGGCGAGCCGTCCGGGGACCTCGGCCGTGCCGGCGGCCAGACTGCCGAACTGCCCGACCAGGCCCAGCCACAGCGTGATCGCGCCGGCGACCAGCGCCAGCAATACGGTGGTAGCCGGCGTGACCGGGCGGCGCCGGTGCGGCGCACGCGACATCAGCACGCCGGTCCCCCGGTGTCGCACCGGCGCAGCGCCGGGCCGTCGGGACGGAGACCGCCGGCCCGGCCGCGCCGGCCGGACCCGGCCCGCGGTCACCTGCAGGCGCGGTGCCCGCTCGAACTCGTTCCATGTCGCGCGGTCGTCGAGAATGGTCATCAGTTCGCCTTTCGATCCGAGAAGTGTTTCGCTCTTGTGTTCGAACGATAGTCGATCATCTGTTCGATGAATAGAACGCGTGATCGAACTGTTGCGAACGCTAACCGAAGGCACCGACACGTCCGGGTCGTTGCCTCCAGGGCATCACCGGAGAGCCTCCGCGGGATCCCGGCCTCGGCCGCCGGCATGCGACACGCCTCGAACACATGTTTGATTATCGGCCGTGACCGGGCTACATTCGGGCACATGAGCGACGACAGCAATGACAGCACCGGCGGCCGCGGCCGCGATTCGGGTCTGACCGAGCGTCAGCAAACGATCCTCGAAGTCATCCGTGCGTCCGTGACCACCCGCGGCTACCCTCCCAGCATCCGGGAGATCGGTGACGCGGTCGGATTGACGTCCACGTCGTCGGTGGCCCACCAGTTGCGCACGCTGGAGCGCAAGGGGTATCTGCGCCGCGATCCCAACCGGCCGCGGGCGGTCGACGTCCGCGGGGCCGACGACAACGCCACACCGGTCGTCGGGACGGACGTCGCCGGTTCGGATTCGCTACCCGAACCCACGTTCGTGCCTGTGCTCGGCCGCATCGCCGCCGGTGGACCGATCCTGGCCGAGGAGGCCGTCGAGGACGTCTTCCCACTGCCCCGTGAGCTGGTCGGCGAGGGTTCGCTGTTCCTGCTCAAGGTTGTCGGAGAGTCCATGATCGACGCGGCGATCTGCGATGGCGACTGGGTCGTGGTCAGACAGCAGAACGTCGCCGACAACGGCGACATCGTGGCGGCGATGATCGACGGCGAAGCCACCGTCAAGACGTTCAAACGCACCCGCGGTCAGGTCTGGCTGATGCCGCACAATCCAGCCTTCGACCCGATCCCGGGCAACGACGCCGTGGTGCTCGGCAAGGTCGTGACGGTCATCCGCAAGGTCTGACCGGTCGGACGGCCTACTCGCCGCGTACGAAGCCGTTCGTGAGCGCGATCTCCTCCGTGGCGAACCAGATCTCGACGGGGGCGTCGTGATAGTCGCCGCTGTCCGGCGTCCAGTACAGGCCAGATTTGGTGTCGGCCTTGATCGGATAGCCCTCGGGGATCTCGCCCGGGTCGTCGAAGGGCATGTGCAGTGCGGTGCCCAGCGGCAGCGGCTCGTCGACGTCGATGCGCGCGTGACGTCCGGTGTCGGCCATGGGATCGCGCGCCGGTGGTGCCGCGGCGACGTTGACAGGTTCGTCGGCAGGTGCGATGACCGGCTCACCGACCGACGCGATGAGCGGCTCGCGGTCGGCGTCCAACTCTGTCTGCTCGGCCACGATGTCGTGCGCGTCGCCACGGCCGCCGTCGACCACATCGTGCGAGGGTGCTTCGGCCTCGGGTGTCAGCACCCGTGTCGGCGCGGTGTCGACGGCGTCGGGATCCTCCTGCGCGTCGCCGGAGTCGGCGGCCGGCCCGTGCTCGTTCTGATCTTCGCCGGGTTGCGCCCCCCAGAAGCCCTGCACGTCCGACCGGAAATCCTCGCTCGACGCCGGCGCCGCCGAGCCCAGCGATCCCAGACCCTCGCGGGCGTACCGGTCCCCGAACAGTTCGTCCTCCCGGCCGTCCTCGTGGGCCTGCGCGCCGGCACCCGACGGTACCGGCTCATAGGCGTGGCCGTCCGGGGCGCCCAGACGGCCGAGCAGGTCGTCGTCGCGGCGACGACCACGGGTGCGCAGCACCGCGAAGCCGACCAGAGCGGCCAACAGCACAAGCGGGACGATGGCCAGCAGCCACCACCAGGTCCACTTCAGCCCGGAGCTCTCGCTGTTCTCCGAGGGCTGCGATGTCGGCGGCGGTGCCTGCGGGGCCTGGGCGCCGGGCACCTCCAGACCGACCAGTTGCGGAGCCAGACCGGCGGGTTCGGTGCTGAACTTCTGCGTTGTGGTATCCCACGAGATCGCGCCACCGGCGAACCGCTGGGTGATCACATCACCGGTCTGCGTCTGATCGGCGACCGGCGCGCCAAGCTCCCCGGTCGCACCGCCGAGCTTGTTCCACGCCGCGTTCATGGCGCCGCGCACGATCACCGCGCCGTGGTCGGGCGTCCAGAAGATCACCGGCTTGTCGTCCGCGGCGAAGGCGCTGATGCGACTCGCCGGCGCCAGTCCGCCGTTCTGCTCGCTGGTGATCGGGAAACCCAGATCACCTTCTGGACCGCCGACGCTCTCGTACTTCTCCAGCACCTGGCCGGTGACGACGTTGGCTCCGGTCTGCGGGCTGTAGAAGATCTTGCCGTTGACGAAGTCCTGGCCCATACCGTCGGAGCCGATCTGGTACGGCTCACCCTCGGCAGCTCCGAGCGGGCCGAGGGCGCCGCCCGCGGCGCGGCGTGCGGCGTTGATCGCCGCGACCGGGTCGTCGGCAATGACGAGGTCGCCGAGCTGGCCGGCCAGCTCGGGCGGCACCGTGGTGAACTTCTTGGCGCTGGAGTCATACGACAGCTCGCCACCGGTGAACTTCTGACTCACTACGGAACCGTTGTAGGTCTCGTCCTCGGAGGGCACGCCGAGCACGCCGGAGGAACCGCCGAGCCTGTCCCACGCGGCGTTGATCGGTCCGCGGACCACCCTCGCGCCGGTTGCCGGCGTCCAGAAGATCACCGGTTTGTCCGACGCACTGAACGTGCTGTTGCGGCTCTCGGGTGCGCGACCCGGGCCTTCGTCGATGGTCGGGAATCCCAGGTCGCTGTCGGCAGGCCCACCCAGCGACTCGTATTTCTCCAGGATGGCACCCTGCATGAAGTGCGCACCGGTGGCCGGGGTGAAGAACATCTTGCCCGCCGCGAAGTTCTGAGCGAAGCCGTCACCGGCCGGATACACGTCACCCGATTTCGGACCCAACGGCCCTGTGTCGCCACCGCCGGCCTGCCAGGCCGCGGTGATCGCATCGTTTGCTTCGGCCTCGGGTTGCGCCGCCGCGGACGGGGCCAGCAGGAGCGCGGTGGCGACCCCCAGCAGCCCGACCGTCAGACGACCGACCAAACGTAGGCGCAGCATCGGCTGCCGGCTCATTCTTCCTCCCCGCGGTCGGCGACTGGTCCTCGTGCAAGCTCCACGCAAAATTCTGAGAAAGTTACCGCGTGCGTTCACTCTGCTTCAGTGGACGTCGATAACCAAGTCACCTCGCCGAATCCAGGCCAAGAATATGCCCGTCAGCTGCGCGCTGTCGCCGATCCGGCCCCCGTCAGACGCCCAGACTGCGTCCGATGATCTCCTTCATGATCTCGGTGGTACCGCCGTAGATCGTCTGCACGCGGGCGTCCAGGTACGCGCGGGCCACGTCGTACTCACGCATGTAGCCGTAGCCGCCGTGCAGCTGCAGGCAGCGGTCGATCAGGTGGACCTGCTTCTCGGTGGAGTACCACTTGGCCATCGCGGCCTGCTCGACGGTGAGCTTGTCCTCCAGATGCAGCTTGATGAACTCGTCGACCATCATGCGCACCACGGTGGCTTCGGTGGAAAGCTCGGCAAGGAGGAAACGGCTGTTCTGCTGGCTGCCGATCGGCTTGCCGAATGCCTTGCGCTCCTTGGCGTACTGCAGCGTCACGCCGAGCACGGCCTCCATCGCGGCGGCCGCCATGATCGCGATGCTGATCCGTTCCTGCGGCAGGTTCTGCATCAGGTAGATGAAGCCCTGCCCCTCCTCGCCGAGCAGGTTCTCCGCGGGCACCTTGACGTCGGTGAACGACAACTCCGCGGTGTCCTGTGCATCCAGGCCGATCTTGTCGAGTTTGCGGCCGCGCTCGAAACCCTCCATCCCGCGCTCGACCACGAGCAGCGAAAAACCCAGGGCACCCTTGTCCGGGTCGGTCTGGGCCACCACGATGACCAGATCGGAGTGAATTCCGTTGGTGATGAACGTCTTGGCGCCGTTGAGGATGTAATGATCACCGTCTTTGACCGCGCGGGTCTTGATGCCCTGCAGATCGCTGCCGGTACCCGGTTCGGTCATGGCGATGGCAGAGATGAACTCGCCGCTGCAGAACTTCGGCAGCCACCGCTGCTTCTGCTCCTCGGTGGCAAGTCTGATCAGATACGGCGCCACCACGTCGTTGTGCAGGCTGAAGCCCAGACCGCTGTAGCGGCCCGCGGTGATCTCCTCGGTGATGATCGTGTTGTAGCGGAAGTCGTCGACGCCGCCGCCGCCGTACTCCTCGGGCACCGCCATACCGAGGAAGCCCTGCTTGCCCGCCTCCAGCCACACGTCCCGGTCGACGAGCTTGTTCTTCTCCCACTCCTCGTGCTGTGGCGCGACGTGCCGTTCGAGGAAGGTGCGGAACGACTCCCTGAACATTTCGTGTTCGGGCTCGAACAGCGTGCGCTGGTAGGCGATGACTGGCGTGGCTTCGGGTGCGCCCATGACAACGTCTCCGTCGGGGTCGGTGCGGACAGTTGCCGCCAAGGTACCCCATCCAACCGGATGGTTGGTCGGACCTGCTGGCCGCGCGGCGCGGCCTAGACTCATGGCCGTGGCCGCAGCTCAGACCAGCCTCACTCATTGGGGAGCATTCCGGGCCACCGTGGCCGACGGCGACATCGCATCGGTGGCACCGCTTCCCGGTGACCGCGATCCTTCACCGGCCCTGGGCAACCTGCCGGGCTCGATCCGGCACGCCTCCCGAGTCACCGCCCCGGCGATACGGCGCGGATGGCTCGACAACGGACCCGGTCCGAGTTCGCGCCGCGGCGCCGACGAGTTCGTCGCGGTGTCATGGGAGGAGCTCACCGAGCGTCTGGCCGATGAACTGCGCCGGATCGTCGACACCCACAGCAATGAGGCGATCTATGGCGGTTCCTACGGCTGGTCCAGCGCCGGGCGCTTTCATCACGCCCAGAGCCAGGTTCATCGATTCCTGAACTGCATTGGCGGATACACCTTTTCACGCCACTCCTACAGCCTGGGAGCGACGGGGGTGATCATGCCCCGCGTGGTCGGCACCCACGACGACCTGTTCAAGCGCTCCAGCCAGTGGGACGTCATCGTCGAACACACCGATCTGCTGGTGTGTTTCGGCGGGATAGCGCTGAAGAACACCGGCGTCAATCACGGCGGCACCACCGAACACCCGGCCCGCGAGGCACTGAACCGGTTCCGGGACCGCGGCGGGCGCCTCGTGTCGTTCTCGCCGTTGCGTGACGACGTCGACGGCGAATGCCAGTGGTACGCACCGGTTCCGGGTACCGACGTCGCGATCATGCTGGCACTGGCCCACGTGCTGGCCACCGAGGGCCTGGCCGACCGCGAGTTTCTGTCCGCCTACTGCACCGGGTACGACCGGTTCGAGCGCTATCTGCTCGGCACCGACGACGGGATACCGAAATCGCCGCAGTGGGCCGCACCGATCTGCGGGCTGGACGCCGGCGACCTGACCGCTCTGGCCCGCCGGATGGCGGCCAACCGCACCATCGTGACGGTGAGCTGGTCGCTGCAACGCACCCGCCACGGTGAGCAGGCGCCCTGGATGGGATTGACACTGGCCGCGATGCTGGGCCAGATCGGGCTTCCCGGGGGAGGATTCGGCCACGGCTACGGGTCGATGAACGAACCGGGCCTGGCCCCGCTGCGCTGCGGGCTGCCGCGCCTGCCTCAAGGCGTCAATCCGGTGACGACGTTCATCCCGGTGGCCGCCGTCAGCGACATGCTGCTCCACCCCGGCGCACCGTTCGACTACAACGGGCTGCGCCTGCGCTACCCGGATATCAGACTGGTCTACTGGGCCGGGGGCAATCCGTTCCACCATCACCAGAATCTGCCCCGGCTGCGTCGCGCGCTCCACCGGCCGGACACCGTCGTGGTGCACGAACCGTACTGGACACCGATGGCCAAGCACGCCGACATCGTGGTGCCGTCAACGACGTTCGCCGAACGCGACGACTTCTCCGGCTCACGCAACGACCCGGTGCTGATGGCCATGCCGAGGCTCACCGCGCCCTACGCGCAATCCCGGGACGACTACGACACTTTCGCCGCGCTGGCGCACCGACTCGGCGTCGGGGAGACCTTCACCGAGGGCCGCACCTCGCGGCAGTGGCTGCGCCATCTGTACGAGAAGTGGTCGTGGACATTGAATTTCGAGGTCCCCCCGTTCGAGGAGTTCTGGCGGGCAGGCCGGCTGCGGTTGCCCACCGAAGACGGACTGACCCTGCTCGCCGACTTCCGCGCCGACCCGGTGGCCCACCGGTTGGCCACCCCCAGCGGACGGATCGAGATCTTCTCTGCCGACATCGACGGATTCGGCTATGACGACTGCATCGGCCATCCGGCATGGTTCGAACCGTCCGAGTGGCTCGGCAGTCCGCGTGCCACGCGGTATCCCCTGCACCTGCTCGCCAACCAGCCAGCCGGCCGGCTGCACGGGCAGCTCGACGGCGGGGCGGTCAGCCAGGCCTCGAAAGTCGCGGGCCGGGAGCCGGTCCGGATGCACCCGACAGACGCCGCGGCGCGCGGCGTCACCGACGGAGACGTGGTGCGTGTGTTCAACGACCGCGGTGCCTGCCTGGCGGGGGCGGTGCTCGACGAGCGGGTCCGTCCGCAGGTGGTGCAACTGTCCACCGGTGCGTGGTTCGATCCGGCCGACCCGGCCGACCCGGACTCGATGTGCGTGCACGGCAACCCGAACATGCTCACCGAGGACGTCGGCACCTCAGCACTGGCGCGTGGATGCACGGGGGCGCATGTGCTGGTGCAGATCGAGAAGTACACCGGCGTAGCTCCGCCGGTGTGCGCGCATCAGCCGCCGGTGTTCGCCGTGCGCTGAGCGCCCTGGCGCGGCCCGCGCCGCCGCGGCCCGCGACCGCTACGCGACGGTCCACCCCGGCGCGGGTCAGCGCCGCGGTGTTCCTGCTTGCGGGCAGCGGGTTTCGCCGCGGGCGCAGGGCCGGGAATCCGCAGCGGTGCGATCTCACCGACCAGGGCGTGCACCTCTGCCGAGTCGGCGTCGACGTCGCGCGGACGCACCGTGATCCCGGCGCGGCGCAGCAGTTGCTGGGTGTCCTTGCGCTGCTCAGGGAGCACAACCGTGACCACGTCACCGTCGCTGCCCGCGCGTGCGGTGCGCCCGGAGCGGTGCAGGTAGGCCTTGTGTTCCATCGGCGGGTCGACATGCACGACGAGCTCGACGCCGTCGACATGCACACCGCGAGCGGCGATGTCGGTGGCCACCAGGACGCGCGCGTCTCCACTGGAGAACGCGGCCAGGTTGCGCTCGCGGGCCGGCTGGGACAGATTGCCGTGCAGGTCCACCGACGGCACGCCGGACTCGGTGAGCTGCTTGGCCAGTTTGCGCGCTTGATGCTTGGTGCGCATGAACAGGATTCGCCGGCCGGTGCCCGATGCCAGCCGGTGCACCAGCTCCCGCTTCTCCTGCACGCCGCCGACATGGAACACGTGGTGGGTCATCTGGGCGGGCACCTCGGCGGCTTCGTCGACCGAGTGCAGCACCGGGTCGGCCAGGAAGCGCCGGACCAGCTTGTCGACGCCGTTGTCCAGGGTGGCCGAGAACAGCAGCCGCTGTCCGCCGGCCGGGGTGGCCGCGAGGATGCGGGTGACGCCGGGCAGGAAGCCGAGATCGGCCATGTGGTCAGCCTCGTCGATCACGGTGGTCGAGACCGCATCGAGGCTGATCAGCTTCTGCCGCATCAGATCTTCCAGACGCCCCGGGCAGGCCACCACGATGTCGACGCCGGAGCGCAGCGCGGAGACCTGGCGGCTCTGCGCGACACCACCGTAGATCGTGGTCACGCGCAGCCCGGATGCGGCCGCCAGCGGCTCCAGCGTGGCGGTGATCTGGGTGGCCAGTTCTCGGGTCGGCGCCAGCACCAGGCCGGTCGGGCGCGAGGGCTGGCTGCGGCGGCCGGTAAGTCGCGCCACCAGCGGCAGCGAGAACGCGAGAGTCTTTCCGCTGCCGGTCTTTCCGCGGCCCAGCACGTCACGCCCGGAGAGCGAGTCGGGCAGCGTGGCCGCCTGGATCGGGAACGGCTCGGCGATACCGCGGGCGGCCAGCGAGCTCACCAGGGCCGCGGGCACGCCGAGATCGGCAAAGGACTGCATGGTCATCGTGAAGGTCTTCCTGTCGTTTCGGCGTTGTCGGGCAGCGTGTGCCCGGCAGCCGCGACGGGGACCGTCAGGCGGAGTGCGCACACCGTGGCGAAGTCGCCACAACAATGTCTGGTGGAGATGGTCGTCGGCGCTGTGTGAAACGGGCACCTGCTCCGGTGGTCCGCAGCCGACGTCGCAACGATCGTAACCGACGGCGTCCGACTCAGCGCATTCGTGGTGGTCAGTAGGTTGCGTACGGGGCCAATCCGGCGGCAAGCGCGATCGGCACGCGCGCCTTCATCCTGGTCCCGCTTTCGCTGTGCTCGACGGCGTCGACGCGCCCCTCGGCGTGCACCCGGTTGACCAGATCGCCGCGGTCGTAAGGGATTGTGACGTCGACCACGGTGTCGCGCGGCGCGATCATCTCGGCCATCCGGGCCTGCAGTCGGTCCAGACCGTCACCGGTGTGGGCGGACACGAACACCGCGCCCGGCAGCGCCCGGCGCAGCTGCGCCAGGGTCAGGCCTTCGGCGGCGTCGATCTTGTTGACCACCAACAGTTCCGGCGGGGCCGGCGCATCGGTCTCGGCGACGACGTCGTTGACCACCTGCCGCACCGCGTTGATCTGTGCCAGCGGGTTGACGTCGGAACCGTCCACGACGTGCAGCAACAGGTCGGCGTCGGCGACCTCTTCCAGCGTGGACCGGAACGCCTCGACCAGTTGGGTCGGCAGATGCCGGACGAACCCGACGGTGTCGGTCAGCACGAACTCGCGTCCGTCGGCGAGTTCCCCGCGGCGGGTGGTGGGTTCGAGGGTGGCGAAGAGCGCGTTCTCGACCAGCACACCGGCACCGGTGAGGGCATTGAGCAGGCTGGACTTACCGGCATTGGTATAGCCGACGATGGCCACCGATGGCACGTCGTTGGCCACCCGGCGCCCGCGCTGGGTGTCGCGGACCTGTTTCATCTCGCGAATCTCGCGGCGAAGCTTGGACATTCGTTCCCGGATGCGCCGTCGATCGGTCTCGATCTTGGTCTCGCCGGGACCGCGGGTGCCGACGCCGCCGCCGGCGCCGCCGGCGCGGCCGCCGGCCTGCCGGGACATCGACTCACCCCAGCCTCGCAGGCGCGGCAGCATGTACTCCATCTGCGCCAGCGACACCTGCGCCTTGCCTTCCCGGCTGGTGGCGTGCTGAGCGAAGATATCGAGGATCAGCGCGGTGCGGTCGATGACCTTGACCTTGACGACCTTCTCCAGCGCGTTGAGCTGCGCGGGGCTCAGTTCGCCGTCGCAGATCACGGTGTCGGCGCCGGTGGCCACCACGAGCTCGCGCAGTTCGGCGGCCTTGCCGGAGCCGATGTAGGTCGACGGGTCCGGTTTGTCGCGCCGCTGGATCAGGCCTTCGAGGACCTCGGAGCCGGCGGTTTCGGCCAGGGCGGCCAGTTCGGCCAGGCTGGCGTCGGCGTCGGCGGCGCTGCCCTCGGTCCACACACCGACGAGCACGACGCGCTCCAGGCGCAGCTGCCGGTATTCGACCTCGGAGACGTCGGTCAGCTCGGTGGACAGCCCGGCCACCCGCCGCAGCGCGGTGCGGTCCTCGAGGGCCAGCTCGCCGACGCTGGGATTGTCGTTGGGGAATTCGGGATAGGTCATAAGCGAATCAAGATTCGCACGAACATCACTTTTCATGCACCCCAATTAACGTGCCCGCCGGCATGGCAATTCCCGTCAGCACCGGAGTCATTGCTGGGCCGCCCACCACCGGTCGGCCAGCTCACCGTTCGCGACCAGCACCGACGGCCCGCGCAGGTAGCTGTTCGCCTCGGTGACGGTGACCGTCACCTCGCCACCGGGGATGCGCACGGTCAGCGACCCGGTCTGATCGCCCCGGTGGGCCAGGGCCGCGACCGCGGCCGCGACGGTGCCGGTGCCGCAGGAGCGCGTCTCCCCCACGCCGCGCTCGTGCACCCGCATCGACACCGTCCCCCCGGCCGGCGCGGTGAGCACCTCGATGTTGACCCCGTCCGGGAACTGTGCGGGATCGAAGCCCACGGGTGCGGCGACATCCAGCGCGGCCAGCTCAGCGCTGGTCAGCGTCTCGTCTACGCAGGCCAGGTGTGGATTCCCGACGTCCACGGCCAGCCCGGTGAAAGTCCGGCCGCCGACGATCGCCGTGCCGGTGCCCAGCCGGTTGGCCTTGCCCATCTCGACGGTGACATCGGCGGTGGTCTCGGTGTGGCCGTGCAGCACCACCGGCCGCGGCCCTGCCAGCGAGCCGACGACGAACTCGTCGCGCGACTCCAGGCCGCTGGCACGCAGGTAGTGCGCGAAGACCCGCACCCCGTTGCCGCACATCTGGGCGATCGAGCCGTCGGCGTTGCGGTAGTCCATGTACCAGTCGCCCGCGGCCACCCCCTCGGGCAGCCGGTCGAACACCCCGGCCGCATGCGCGGCCCCGGCAGTAGTCACGCGCAGCACCCCGTCGGCGCCGAGACCCTGCCTGCGGTCGCACAGCGCGGTGACCGCGGCCGGGGTCAGGGCCAGCTCGGCAGGCAGGTCAGGGAGCAGCACGAAGTCGTTCTGCGTGCCGTGGCCCTTGGCGAACTTCACCTGGTCAGGATACGTCGCGCCAGGCGCGCAGCACTGCGTCGACGTTGCCGGCGCCCGAGCCGTCCAGCCAGACGATGCGGTGGTCGCGGCGGAACCATGAGCGCTGTCTGCGCACGTAGCGCCGCGTACCCAGGAACGTGGGTTCGCGCGCGGCGCTGCCGTCACCTCCGGCGTCGAGGTCGGCCAGCACCTGCGCGTACCCCAGGGCCCGCGCGGCGGTGACGCCGTCGCGCAGCCCCCGGTCGATCAGGGTGATGACCTCCTCGACCAGCCCCCGCTCGAACATCAGATCGGTGCGCCGCGCCAGGCGCTCGTCCAATGCCGTCGTCTCCCAGTCCAATCCGACGATCACGGTGTTCCAGCGCGGCGTCCCGATGGTCGGTGCGGACGCCGCGAAAGGCCGGCCCGTCAGTTCCACGACCTCCAGCGCCCGCACGATGCGCCGTCCGTCGGTGGGCAGGATCGACGCCGCCGCGGCCGCGTCGACCGCGGCCAGTTCGCGGTGCAGCGCCGCGACCCCGATCTCGGCGAGACGCTCCTCCCAGCGGGCCCGCACCTGCGGGTCGGTGGCCGGGAACGACCACTGGTCCAGCAGCGACTGGATGTAGAGCATCGAACCGCCGACGATGACCGGGACCGCGCCCCGCGCGGCGATCGCCTCGACGTCGGCGGCGGCGGCGACCTGGTAGCGGGCCACGGTCGCGGTCTCGGTGACGTCGAGCACGTCGAGCTGGTGGTGGGGCACCCCGCAGCGCTCAGCCGGGGTGAGCTTGGCGGTGCCGATGTCCATGCCCCGGTAGAGCTGCATCGCGTCGGCGTTGACCACCTCGACGGCGGTGTCGGCGCTCAGCGCGGCCGCGACGGCCAGCGCCAGGTCGGACTTGCCGGTACCGGTGGGGCCGACGAGGGCCAGCGGCCGCACGGCGGTCACGGTGTCCATACGCCGGCGAAGTAGCCGACGCCGTAGGGGGCGCCGCGGTAGAACTCCTCGGCCACGCGTGCGCCGGGCCCCGCCAGCCCCGCCAGCACCTGGTAGGCCACCCGGCCGAGGATCACCGACGGCAGGTCGGTCAGAGCCGCCGTGTCGCCGGCGGCCAGCGCGTCGTCGAGCGCGGCCTGCGCGCGCGGGGAATCCGGGTCGTGGCCGCCCGGGGCGGCCGGGGTGAGGGTGTTGGCGCCGTCGGCGACCACCAGGACACCGATCTGGTCCGGCTCGGCCTCGATCTCGGCGCGCAGCCGCCGGCCGGTCTCGACGGCGACGGCGGCATCCAGGTCGGCGCGGTAGCCGCGGACCTCGACCTCGGCGGCCGCGACGCCGCCGCGCAACCACGCAGCGATCAGCGCGCACAGCGGCAGCGCCGTCGCCTCGCCGGTCACAGCGCCGGCGGACAATCCGACGCGGACCTCGACGCCGTAACCGGCGAACGTGCCCACCGCGTCCGGCCGCAGGACTGTGTCGGCCGGTGTGACGCCGACGGCGATCCAGCGCGGTGGCAGTGCGGCCGCCGCCGACAACGCGGCCGCGCGCAGATTTTCGGTCTCGGTGGCCGCCGACGACGCCAATTCCGGGACCAGCAGCGGCGCCGACGGGACGAGCGCGATCGCGTTCAGCACGGCATCCAACTAATCACACGGTCACCGGATCACGGGTGGCCGCTTCGCCGCGGGCCAGCGCGACGGTGGCCACCACCATCACCGTCACCGCCGCCACGAGCGTGACCCAGCCCGCCTCCCCCGGCCGCAAGGTCTCACCCAGAACCACCACGCCCAGTCCGCACGCGACCATCGGCTCGGTCACCGTCATCGTCGGCAGCGAGGCCGTCAGCGCACCGGCCCGGAACGCCGCCTGCTGCGTCGAGGTGCCCAGGATCGCGACCACCGCCCACGCGTACAGCTCGGGCGTGCGCAACAGCTCCAGCACACCGGCCACGCTGGTGACGTCGAGGCGGTGCACCACCGCCTTGGTCAGCACGGCGAACAGCCCCCACAGCGCGCCGGACACCACCGCCATCAGGACCGCGCTGACCGGCCCGGACCACACGGTCGCACCGATCACGCACAGCAGCAGCGCGGGACCGAGCACCAGGGCCACGGCCAGCCAGGTCTCGGCCGAGGCCCGAGACGCCCCCGCGGTCGGGTTGCCGACGGTCACGATGATCGCGACCGCCCCGGCCAGCAGCGCCGCCCACAACCATTCCCAGCGGGTCACGCGCCGGTGCGCCAGTTTCGCGCTGATCGGAAGCGCGAACAACAGCGACGTGACCAGCAGGGCCTGCACCAGCAGCACCGAGCCCAGACCGAGCGCCGCGGCCTGCAGCGCGAAGCCGATCGCCGCCACCGCGCTGCCTGTCCACCACCGGCGGTCCCGCAGGAGTTTCGCGAAAAGCTGCAGGTGGCTGACCTGTTCGTCGGTCACCTCGTGTACCGAGCGCTGGTGCATGACATCACCGACCGCCACGAAGAAGGCGGCGGCGAGCGCGAGCAGGGCGGCCAGATCCGCCTTGGCCATCGACGACCTCCTCCGTGTTTCCCGGGAGAGCCTAGAGAGCTGCCGGACGCAAGGCGTGGGCGCAGCGCCGGGCAACCTGTTTCAATAGCCTGCAGGAGCGTTGTCACGCTCACAGGCGCCGCGCCGCGCGGCAGGTGCGTGGGAAACCGCGCGGAGACACGAGGTACGGACATGACGATCACCGAACCCGGCGGATCCCAGGACGCCGGACATCAGGACACCGATCCTGCGCAGGAGGCCCCCTCCGCGCCGGTCCCGGCCCCGAAGCCGTCCGCTGCCGCGAAACCCAAGCCGGGTCCGGCGCGGCCCGGACCCCGCCCCGCCGTCCCGGTGACGGCCCCCGTGGTGGGCACCGCACCGACCAGCGACCCGCACCGCTTCGGCCGCGTCGACCCCGACGGCACCGTCTGGCTGATCACCGCCGCCGGTGAGCGCACCATCGGCTCGTGGCAGGCCGGTGATGCGGAGGCCGCCTTCGCGCACTTCGGTCGCCGCTTCGACGATCTGCACACCGAGGTGGTGCTGTTGGAAACCCGGCTGGCGTCCGGGACCGGCGACGCCCGCAAGATCCGCTCGGCGGCGACGTCGCTGGCCGAGAGCCTGGCCGACGCGCACGTGCTCGGCGATGTCGACTCGCTTGCCGCGCGGCTGGCCGCCATCGTGGATCAGGCCGACAGCGCCACCCAGGAGGAGAAGGCCCGGCGCGAGGAACTGCGCGCCACCCAGACCGCCCGCAAGGAAGCACTGGCCGCCGAGGCCGAGGACATCGCCGCCAACTCGACGCAGTGGAAAGCCGCCGGCGACCGGCTGCGGGCCATCCTCGACGAGTGGAAGACGATCACCGGGCTGGACCGCAAGGTCGACGACGCGCTGTGGAAGCGCTACTCGGCGGCGCGCGAGACGTTCAACCGGCGCCGCGGCTCTCACTTCGCCGAGCTGGACCGGGAGCGCGCCGGGGCCCGGCAGGCCAAGGAGGCGCTATGTGAGCGTGCCGAGGCGCTGTGCGACTCCACCGACTGGGGTCCGACCTCGGCGACGTTCCGCGACCTGCTGACCGAGTGGAAAGGCGCCGGGCGGACGTCCAAGGACGTCGACGACTCGCTGTGGCAGCGGTTCAAGGCCGCACAGGACAAGTTCTTCTCGGCACGCAACGCCGCGACCGCCGAACGCGACGCGGAGTTCCGCGCCAACGCCCAGGCCAAGGAGGCGCTGCTGGCCGAGGCGGAGCGGATCGACACCTCCGACCTGGAAGCCGCACGCGCGGCGCTGCGGGCGATCGGCGACAAGTGGGACGCCATCGGCAAGGTTCCGCGGGAACGCGCCGCCGATCTGGAGCGCCGGTTGCGGTCGGTAGAGAAGAAGATCCGCGACGCCCCGACCGGCGGGGTCGACCCGGAGGCCCAGGCCCGCGCCGATCAATTCCGCGCCCGCGCCGAACAGTTCGAGCGCCAGGCGGAGAAGGCTGCCGAGGCGGGCCGCAGCAGGGACGCCGAGCAGGCCCGCGCCAGCGCCGAGCAGTGGCGACAGTGGGCCGACGCGGCCGCGGATGCGCTGAGCCGCAAGCGGTAGCTAGCTCTTGGGCGGGGTGGTGTCGTCGCCCTCGTCGGGGAACGATTCCAGCAGACCCTTCTGCTGGCCTTCCGCGGCGCGGCGGCGCCGCTCCTCCTCGGCCGCCAGGTGCAGGGCGGTCCGGGTGGCCACGACGCGCGCCCAGTGATAGCTGAGCAGGATCACCGCCAGCCACGCGACGATCAGCCCGATGCCGGGGCCGGGCTGGGACTCCAGCGCGGTCTGGCGCGACCACACCGCCAGCAGCCCGAGGAACGCCGACACGGTCGACCCCGCCAGCGCGATCCAGGCCAGCGTCCAGCGCCGCGTCAGCAACGCGAGCATCGAGAACCCGACCCCGAACACCAGCGACAGCCAGGTGAACACCCGCGAGGGCAGCGCAATCCCGACGTCGGAGGCGGCATCGGAGCCGGTGAGCACGTCAAATCCTTTGACGCCGCCCGTGTGGGGCAGCGCGAGGGTGGTCAGCAGCACGAACACCAGGATTGCCAGCACCAGCGCCCGCGGGCCGGGATCGATCTCGCGCGCCACGCGCCGTTCGGCCGCTTCGAGGTCGTTGCGGTAGGCGTCGAAACCGTTGGCCCCCTCGGCGCCGGCTGCCCCGGTCATCGGGCACATCCACTCGCCGCGGGCGTAGCGGCGGGCGCGCCGATCGAGGGCATGCCCAGTCCGACCCCGGTGCGTGGCTTCTGCCCGGCCGCGTGGGCGTCGCCGGCGCGGGTGCGCCGGTGCGAGATCAGCTGCCCATCGGCGATCAGATGGTGCGGCGCGGCTGCGGTGACGGTGGTGACGACGATGTCGCCCGGCCTGATCTCGCCGTCCGGCCGCCCGGGCGCGAAGTGCACCAGCCTCCCGTCGCGGGCACGGCCCGACATCCGGGCGGTGGCGGCGTCCTTGCGTCCCTCGCCGGTGGCGACCAGCAGTTCGACCCGGCGGCCGACCTGGGCGGTGTTCTCCTCCAACGAGATCCGCTCCTGAAGCTCGATCAGCCGTTGGTAGCGTTCGGACACAACAGCTTTGGGCACCTGGTTGTCCAGCTCCGCGGCCGGGGTCCCCGGCCGCTTCGAGTACTGGAAGGTGAACGCGCTGGCGAACCGCGCGGCGGCGACGACGTCGAGGGTGGCTTGAAAGTCCTCCTCGGTTTCGCCCGGGAAGCCGACGATCAGATCGGTGGTGATCGCGGCATCGGGGATCGCGGCACGCACCCGGTCGATGATGCCGAGATAGCGTTCGGCCCGGTAGGAGCGGCGCATCGCGCGCAGGATGCGGTCGGAGCCGGACTGCAGCGGCATGTGCAAGGTCGGGCAGACGTTGGGCGTCTCGGCCATCGCGTCGATGACGTCATCGGTGAACTCGGCCGGATGCGGCGAGGTGAACCGCACGCGTTCCAGCCCGTCGATGCGGCCGCAAGCCCGGAGCAGCTTGGCGAACGCCCCCCGGTCGCGCGGTTGGTTGTCCGCTGCCGTCAGGTCCTCGCGCAAGCGCTCGTCCGGTGCCGTCAGGTCCTCGCGCAAGCGCTCGTCCGCGAACGAGACGCCGTAGGCGTTGACGTTCTGCCCCAGCAGGGTGATCTCGAGCACTCCCTGGTCCACCAGCGACTGCACCTCGGCGAGCACATCACCCGGCCGCCGGTCGACCTCCTTGCCACGCAGAGACGGCACGATGCAGAACGTGCACGTGTTGTTGCATCCGACCGAAATCGAAACCCAAGCAGCGTAGGCGGATTCGCGACTCGCCGGCAGCGACGACGGGAACTCGCGCAGCGCCTCGGCGATCTCGACCTGAGCGACGCGGTTGTGCCGGGCGCGGTCCAGCAGCGCCGGCAGCGACCCGATGTTATGAGTGCCGAACACCACATCGACCCACGGCGCCTTGCGCAGCACCGAGTCCCGGTCCTTCTGGGCCAGGCAACCGCCGACGGCGATCTGCATGTCCGGGTCGGCCTGTTTGCGCGGGGCCAGATGGCTGAGGTTGCCGTACAGCTTGTTGTCGGCGTTCTCGCGGACCGCACAGGTGTTGAACACGACGATGTCGGCGTCGGCGCCGTCACCGGCGCGCTGGTATCCGGCTTCTTCGAGCAGACCGGACAGGCGTTCGGAGTCGTGCACGTTCATCTGACAGCCGTACGTGCGGACCTCGAAGGTTCGCACCCGACGATCGGGCGAAAACCCGCTCGCCTGCTGCGTCACCGTGGAAGTCACGGGCCCTATCCTACGGAGCACAGGCGGTCGTCCCGAAATCAACCGGGGGCGAGCGAAGCGACGGGGAAAACAACCGCGGGCGAGCGAAGCGACGGGGAAAACAACCGCGGGCGAGCGAAGCGACGGGGAAAACAACCGGGGGCGAGCGAAGCGACGGGGAAAACAACCGGGGGCGAGCGAAGCGACGGGGAAAACACCGATCGCGGTCTTCCAGCACACGGGACGTTCCCTGGGTAAGGTCTTCACGCATGGAGAGCCCCAGGGAGTCCCCTGACGTGCCGATGGTCTCTGTGAAGGCGGTGAACAAGCACTTCGGCGCCCTCCACGTCCTCAAGGACATCAATCTCGACGTCGGCCAGGGCCAGGTCGTCGTCGTGCTCGGGCCGTCCGGTTCGGGCAAGTCGACGTTATGCCGCACCATCAACCGGCTGGAGACCATCGATTCGGGCACCATCTCCATCGACGGCGTGGTGTTGCCGGCGGAGGGACGCAAGCTGGCCCAGTTGCGCTCCGATGTCGGCATGGTGTTCCAGTCGTTCAACCTGTTCGCGCACAAGACAATTCTGGAGAACGTGACGCTGGCACCGATGAAGGTGCGCAAGGCGTCCAAGGAACAGGCGCGGGAGAAGGCGATGCGCCTGCTCGAGCGCGTCGGAGTGGCCAACCAGGCCGACAAGTACCCCGCGCAGCTCTCGGGTGGCCAGCAGCAGCGCGTGGCGATCGCACGCTCGCTGGCAATGGACCCGAAGGTGATGCTGTTCGACGAACCGACCAGCGCACTGGATCCCGAGATGATCAACGAGGTGCTGGCCGTGATGGCGGGACTGGCCGCCGACGGCATGACGATGCTCGTGGTGACCCACGAGATGGGCTTCGCGCGCAGGGCCGCCAACCGGGTGGTGTTCATGTCCGACGGCGCGATCGTCGAGGACGCCGAACCCGCCCAGTTCTTCGAGAACCCGCAGACCGACCGCGCCAAGGATTTCCTCGGCAAGATCCTCCACCACTGATCAGGGCCCCGGCGAAAGGAACCCCACCATGTCCCCCAAATCCCTGTCCGCGCGTGTCGCGGGCGCATTGGCACTGGCCGTCGCACTCCCGTTCGCAGCGACCGCGTGCGGCGGCGGTGACGGTGGCGGCGGCGCGGGTGGCGGCGACACGATCGTCATCGGCACCAAGTTCGACCAGCCCGGTCTGGGGCAGAAGAACCCCGACGGCACCATGAGCGGCTTCGACGTCGACGTCGCCACGTATGTCGCGGGTGAGCTCGGGTACGCCCCCGACAAGATCGAGTGGAAGGAGGCGCCGTCGGCGCAGCGCGAGAACCTGATCCAGAACGGCCAGGTGAGCTTCATCGCGGCGACGTATTCGATCACCGACGCACGTAAGGAGAAGGTCTCTTTCGCCGGGCCCTACCTGATCACCGGGCAGAGCCTGTTGGTCCGTTCGGACAACACCGACATCACCGGCGCCGCGTCCCTGGAGAACAACAAGATCCTGTGCTCGGTGTCCGGTTCGACGCCCGCCCAGAAGATCAAGGACGAGTACCAGGGCGTGCAGCTGCAACAGTACGACACGTACTCGGCATGCATCGACGCGCTCAAGAACGGCGCCGTCGACGCGGTCACCACCGATGAAGTGATCCTGGCCGGCTACGCCGCGCAGTCCCCGGGCGCGTTCAAGATCGTCGGCGAGCCGTTCTCCGAGGAGCGGTACGGCATCGGCCTGAAGAAGGACGACTCCGAGCTGCGCACGAAGATCAACGACGCACTGAAGAAGATGGAGGACAGCGGCGCCTGGAAGGCAGCGTTCGACAAGAACCTCGGTCCGGCCGGGATCACCGCGCCGGCACCGCCGCCGCTGGACAACTAGGGCGCCCAGGTAGCCACCGGAGCCGCCCGTGGAGGTTTTCACCGAGTACCGAAGCGAGATCTTCGCCGCGTTCTGGACCACGATCCAGCTGACGGTCCTGTCAGGCATCGGCGCTCTCGTCCTCGGCACGGTGCTGGCCGCGATGAGACTCTCGCCGGTGCCGACGCTCAACTGGATCGGCACGGCGTACGTCAACATCGTGCGCAACACCCCGCTGACGCTGATCATCCTGTTCTGCTCGTTCGGCCTGGCCCAGACGCTGGGATTGACGCTGGCCGACCGGCAGTCGCCGACGTTCATCGCCGACAGCGGCTTCCGGCTGGCCGTACTGGGCCTGACCGTCTACACCGCGTCGTTCGTATGCGAGACGGTGCGCTCTGGGGTGAACACCATCCCGCTGGGTCAGGCCGAAGCGGCCAGGTCCCTCGGGCTGACATTCAGCCAGAATCTGCGGATCGTGCTGCTACCACAGGCATTTCGTGCGGTCATCATCCCGTTGGGTTCGGTGCTGATCGCGCTGACGAAGAACACCACGATCGCCTCGGCGATCGGGGTGGCCGAGGCCGCGCTGCTGATGAAGGAGATGATCGAGAACACCGCGGCGGTGCTGGTGGTCGGCGGCATCTTCGCGCTCGGGTTCGTGATCCTGACGCTGCCGCTGGGGTTGTTGTTCGGCTGGCTGGGCAAGCGGATGGCGGTGGCGCGGTGATGAGCGCGACTTCGACCGGCGAGCAGACACAAAATCGCGCATTCTGGCGGCCAGCGATGCGATTTACTGTCTGCTCGCCGAGGCAGGTGGGCTGGTTGTGACCGGGTCCTCCGTTCTGTTCGACGCACCCGGGCCGCGCGCGCGGATCCGCAACCGGGTCATCTCGGCGGTGACCCTGGTGGTCCTCGCACTGGTGGCGTGGGTGGTGTATTCGCGGCTCGACTCGCGGGGCCAGCTCACCGCCGAGAAGTGGGAACCGTTCCTGACGCCGGACCTGTGGCGCACCTATGTGTTGCCGGGCGCGGAGGGCACGCTGACCGCGGCGGCGGTGTCGATCGTGCTGGCGTTGGTGCTCGGTCTCGCGCTCGGCGTGGGGCGACTGTCCTCGCACACCGGGATCCGGTGGGCCTGCTCGGTGTTCGTCGAGTTCTTCCGAGCGGTGCCGGTACTGATCATGATGATTTTCGCGTACTTCCTGTACGCGTTCTACGACGTGTTCCCGTCCAAGCATCTGGCGTTGGCCGGCGTGATCACCGGGCTGACGCTGTACAACGGCGCGGTGATCGCCGAGATCGTGCGCGCCGGTGTCCACGCGCTGCCGCGCGGTCAGTCCGAGGCGGCATCGGCGCTCGGCCTGACGTGGGGGCAGACCATGCGGTCCATCCTTCTGCCGCAGGCGATCACCTCGATGCTGCCGGTGCTGATCTCACAGCTGGTGGTGGTGTTGAAGGACACCGCGCTGGGCTACCAGATCACGTTCGTCGAGATGGTGCGGCAGGGCACGGTGATCGGCTCGGCGTACGGCAACTACATTCCCGCGCTGATCGTGATCGCGCTGCTGATGATCGCGCTGAACTTCTCGCTGTCGTGGTTTGCCACCTGGTTGGAACGCCGGATGCGCAGATCCCGGAAGGGTCCGGCGCCGATGGAGGCCGAACCGCTGGACATGCAGGGCGACCGCAGCCGCGCGGTCTGACGCGGACCGCCGATGAGTTCCACCCTGCTGGCCTTCGAGGTGCTGCCCGAGTCGACGCTGCGGGACATGGTCGATCTGATGGTCCGCCTGATCGAGGCGTGCGGAGCGGTGGTCATCATGATCGGCGCCGTCGTCGCGATCGTGAAGTTCGTCGCCGCCCTGGGCCGGCGCAACATCAACCAGTTCTCCGCCGTCCGGCTCACCTTGGCCCGGTTCTTGGTGCTGGGGCTTGAATTCCAGCTCGCGGCTGACGTGTTGCGCACCGCGATCTCGCCGTCCTTCGATGAGATCGGCAAGCTCGCCGCGATCGCGGCGATCCGCACGGCGCTCAACTATTTCCTCAACCGCGAGATCGCCCAGGAGCAACGCGAGATCGAGCTGTTGCGCCACCCGCGGCCCACAGCCGATCCCCCACCGGTGTCGTGAACATCGTCCTCGACGCGTCATGGTGCTTCGCGCTCGCCGGCATCGTGCTGGGGTCGGCGGCGCTGATCGTCTTCCGCCGACCCCTGCCCGCCTTGCGGGTGACGCTCGAGCTGCTCACCGCGGCCGGGCTGCTGCGGTTGAGCGTGGATTCGTCGTGGACAGCGATCACGGTGGCCGCCGGGCTGATCGTGCTGCGCCGCGTCATCACTCGTACCCTGATCGCCGACCTCACCCCGTCACCGCGGCGGACGCCCCGAACCACGTAGACAGTGCGTCAGTCAGTCCCGCGCACTCCAAGTTCGTCGATCCGGTCGGTCAGCAGACGTTCAATGCGCTTCTGCCACAACGCCAGTCCGTACGGATGCGGAGTCGGAAAGTCACCGATGTCGAGGCTCACCTGTGCAAAACCGTGCAACTGCAGGGTTTCGCCGGCCGCCAGGAACCGGTCGGCGACACCGCGCTGGTCGAGCACCTGCTGAGCTCACACTTTCCGACGCTCCCTTTCGTTCGCCAACTCGGCGGTCACCACGTCCAGCGCCATCGACTGGTTGTAGCCACGGCGGGCCAGCATTCCCACCAGCCGTCGCGCCACCTTGTTCTCGGCCTCCCTGTCGTCGGGGTCGCCGAGCTTCTCGCGGCGTAGCTTGTCACGGACCAGTTGTTCGGCACGGGTGCGTTCGGCGCCGGCATCGATCCCGGCCAACGCCGCGTCGATCACCTCGTCGTCGACGCCCTTCTTGCGCAACTCGGCGGCCAGGGCGCGCTTGCCCTTTCCGGCGTTGATGCGTCGCGACCGCACCCACTGCTCAGCGAAGTCCTCGTCGTCGATCAGGCCGACCTGCGTCAAGCGGTCCAGGACCGCGACGCTCACGTCGTCGGGGTATCCGCGCTTGGCGAGCTGCGCCTCGAGCTCGGCACGCGTCCTGGCCCGGGCGGTGAGCAGGCGCAGGCACAGGGCCCGCGCCTGCTCAGCACGCTTGTCGGACTCGTCGACCTGAGCTCCGGCCGGGTCAGAAGTCGACGGGAGCGGGAAGAGCGTCATCGGCTGCATCATCGGTCAACTGAGCCCCGATACCGAGCTTCTCTTTGATCTTCTTCTCGATCTCGTTGGCCACGTCGGGGTTCTGCAGCAGGAAGTTCCGGGCGTTCTCCTTACCCTGGCCGAGCTGCTCCCCGTCATAGGTGAACCAGGATCCGGACTTGCGGATGAAGCCCTGCTCGACCCCCATGTCGATGAGCGAGCCCTCCCGGCTGATCCCGCGGCCGTACAGGATGTCGAACTCGGCCTGCTTGAACGGCGGCGAGACCTTGTTCTTGACGACCTTGACCCGGGTGCGGTTGCCGACCGCGTCGGTGCCGTCCTTGAGCGTCTCGATGCGCCGGACATCCAGGCGGACCGAGGCGTAGAACTTCAGCGCCTTACCGCCCGTGGTGGTCTCGGGGGACCCGAACATCACGCCGATCTTCTCGCGCAGCTGGTTGATGAAGATCGCGGTGGTGCCCGAATTGTTCAGCGCCCCGGTCATCTTGCGCAGCGCCTGGCTCATCAGGCGGGCCTGCAGACCGACGTGGCTGTCACCCATCTCCCCTTCGATCTCCGCGCGCGGCACCAGCGCCGCCACCGAGTCGATGACCAGGATGTCCAGCGCGCCGGAGCGCACCAACATGTCGGCGATCTCGAGTGCCTGCTCACCGGTGTCGGGCTGGGACACCAGCAGCGCGTCGGTGTCCACGCCGAGCTTCTTGGCGTACTCCGGGTCCAGCGCGTGCTCGGCGTCGATGAAGGCGGCGATACCGCCGGCAGCCTGCGCGTTGGCGACGGCGTGCAGCGCGACGGTGGTCTTACCGGAGGACTCCGGACCGTAGATCTCGATGACACGGCCGCGGGGCAGTCCGCCGATACCGAGCGCGACGTCGAGGGCGATCGACCCGGTCGGAATGACCGCGATCGGCGGGCGCACGTCCTCGCCGAGTCGCATCACCGACCCCTTGCCGAAGTTCTTGTCGATCTGCGCGAGCGCCAGTTCCAGGGCCTTCTCGCGATCAGGGGCTTGCGGTGCCATGGTGATACCTCTCCGGTAGTCGTTGTTGACCGGTTCTCGGTCGGTTGGCCGTGACGCTAGGCGAAGCCACCGACAAGTCCTTCGTACGATGTCTGCGGTCGAACTCCCCCCACAGTAGACGAACAGGTGTTCGATTCAAGTGGACACGCCGACGGCTCACCTTTTCCGGGCATGACGCGTCCGGATCCCGGCCGGTACCGCCGAGATGGCGGCGTACACATACCGGCCGCAGGTCGGCGGCGGTGACAGCGCATGAGCACGTGTCGTGAAGGCGCACGGCTTCACCGGCACCCGCGACGACGGCTCTCCGACCACGCCGAGGCGTTCGGCGGCGCCGGCCGCATCGTCGTGATGCGGGCCTCGTCGTTCAGCGACGGACACATCCTCGCCGCCTCCGCCGGGGATCCCCGGACCGCCGCGACGACCTCGCCGGACGCCAGGACCGGCTTCGAGGCGATTCGAAGCCCGAACTCCTTGGGGCGCAACGAGTTCGCCGCTCGGCTGGACGCGCCGCGCGCGCCGGTCCTATCGTGGATCATCCGCCACGGAACGGACTCTCATGCACGAGATGGCGATCACCCAGAGTGTCGTCGATGCCGTGTGTGAACACGCCGCCGGACGCCGCGTGCACGGCGTGACACTGGAAGTCGGCGCGCTGTGCGCACTGGTCCCCGACTCGATGCAGTTCTGCTTCGAACTGGCCACCGAGGGCACCGTCGCCGAAGGCGCACAGCTGGACATCGACGTGCGCCCCGGCACCGCACACTGCCGCGCCTGCGGCGCCGACTTCGCGCTGGCGGACTTCTTCCTGCTCTGCCCCTGCGGCAGTGCCGACGTCGAGGTGACCGCCGGCCAGGACATCAGGATCCGATCGATGGAAGTGAGCTGATCATGTGCGCAACCTGCGGCTGCGGCGAGAACACATCGACGATCACCGGCCACGCCCACGACCACGCCCACCCCCATGACCATGGCAGTCGGCGCACCCACACCGTCGCTCTCGAGCACCGGGTACTCGCAAAGAACGACGCCCTGGCCGAACAGAACCGCCGGTGGCTCGCGCAACGCCGCATCCTCGCGCTGAACCTGACCAGTTCGCCCGGCGCTGGGAAGACCACACTGCTGGAGCGGACCATCCGCGAGATGGACGCCGCCGGCCCGGTGACGGTCATCGAGGGCGATCAGGAAACCCTGCTCGACGCCGAACGGATCCGGGCCACCGGCGCACCCGCGGTGCAGATCAACACCGGGGCCGGCTGCCACCTGGACGCCCAGATGATCGGTGATGCGCTAGGGGTTCTCAACCCGCCCGAACACTCGCTGCTGTTCATCGAAAACGTGGGAAACCTGGTCTGCCCGGCCATGTTCGACCTCGGGGAGCACGCCAAGGTGGTGATCATCTCGGTGACCGAGGGCACCGACAAACCTCTGAAGTACCCGCACATGTTCGCCGCCGCCGGGCTGGTGCTGATCAACAAATCCGATCTGCTGCCCTACGTTGACTTCGACGTCGACCGCTGCGCCGACCACGCACGGTCGGTCAACCCCGGCGTCGACGTGCTGACGGTGTCGGCCAAGACCGGCGCGGGCACCGCGGATTGGTACCGCTGGGTCCGATCGCGGCAAACCGGAACCGGTGCGGGGACCTAGATCCATCGATCCGTTGACAACGGCCGTTCGGCGCGAGTAAACCAAAACCAGCGGCGTGCAAGTGGGCCGACGGTCGACTCCGATGCCGCAGGGGTCCCAGCCCGGCCCCGGAAAGCTGTGACACATGCCGAGCGAGGCAGCAGTCAAAGCGGAAGAGGCATTGATCCACGTGCTGTGGATCAACGCCGGACTGAGTTGTGACGGCGATTCGGTGGCGTTGACTGCCGCCACCCAACCGAGCATCGAGGAGATCGCGCTCGGCGCCCTCCCCGGTCTGCCCAAGGTCGCCGTCCACTGGCCCCTGATCGACTTCGAATGCGGGCCCAGCGGAGGTGCGGACGACTTCCTCGAATGGTTCTTCAGAGCAGACAGAGGCGAACTGGAACCATTCGTGTTGGTCGTCGAGGGGTCCATCCCCAACGAGAAGATCAAGGACGAAGGCTACTGGTGCGGGTTCGGCAACGATCCGGCAACCGGTCAGCCCATCACCACCAGCGAATGGTTGGACCGGCTCGCCCCGAAGGCGACCGCCGTCGTCGCGGTCGGGACGTGCGCCACCTACGGCGGTATCCATGCGATGGCGGGCAACCCGACCGGCGCGATGGGTGTGCCCGACTACCTCGGATGGGACTGGAAGTCCAAGGCAGGGATCCCGATCGTGTGCGTGCCAGGCTGCCCGATCCAGCCGGACAACCTCTCCGAGACGCTGACGTACCTGCTGTACATGGCCACCGACCAGGCGCCGATGATCCCCCTGGACGACGCGCTGCGGCCCAAGTGGCTGTTCGGGGCGACCGTGCACGAAGGCTGTGACCGCGGCGGTTACTACGAGCAGGGTGACTTCGCGACGGAGTACGGATCTCCCAAGTGCATTGTGAAACTCGGGTGCTGGGGTCCGGTCGTGAAATGCAACGTGCCCAAACGGGGCTGGATCAACGGGGTCGGCGGATGTCCGAACGTCGGCGGCATCTGTATCGGGTGCACGATGCCAGGATTCCCGGACAAGTTCATGCCGTTCATGGACGAACCAACCGGCGGCAAGCTGTCCTCGACCGCGTCCGGGCTGTACGGATCGATGATCCGCAGCCTGCGCCACATCACCGGCCGCACCGTCGACCACGAACCCCGGTGGCGGCACCCCGGCGAGAAACTCGAATCAGGAGCGGCCCGCACCTGGTAGGAGCGGAGGCCCGGGCACATCCCGGCGAACCACCCGACGCCCGCCGCACGCGTGAACTGCGCAGCGTCACAGAGAGAGAAGAAGTTCGATGACAACGACCATTCCCGAGCCGTCCCACGTCAAGCGTGACCCCGGTCAACTCGTGGAAATGGCGTGGGACCCGATCACCCGCATAGTCGGCAGCCTCGGCATCTACACCAAGATCGATTTCGAGAACCGGGAGGTGGTGGAGTGCCACAGCACCTCGTCGATCTTCCGCGGCTACTCGATCTTCATGAAGGGCAAGGATCCCCGGGACGCCCATTTCATCACCAGCCGCATCTGCGGTATCTGCGGCGACAACCACGCCACCTGTTCGTGCTACTGCCAGAACATGGCCTACGGCGTCAAACCGCCGCACCTCGGCGAGTGGCTGATCAATCTCGGCGAAGCCGCAGAATACATGTTCGACCACAACATCTTTCAGGAGAATCTGGTCGGGGTCGACTACTGCGAGAAGATGGTCGCCGAGACCAACCCCAGCGTGCTCGCCAAAGCCGAGAACACCCCGTCCCCGCACGCCGACGCGCACGGCTACCGCACCGTCGCCGACATCATGAGAGCGCTCAATCCGTTCACCGGCGACTTCTACCGGGAAGCGTTACAGGTCAGCAGGTGGACCCGGGAGATGTTCTGCCTCATGGAGGGACGCCATGTCCACCCGTCGACGCTGTACCCGGGCGGCATCGGCACCACGGCCACCGTCCAGCTGATGACCGACTACATGACCCGGCTGATGCGCTATGTCGAATTCATGAAGAAGGTCGTGCCGATGCACGACGACCTGTTCGACTTCTTCTACGAGGCGCTGCCCGGGTACGACCAGGTGGGGCTGCGGCGCACCCTGCTCGGATGTTGGGGCTCCTTCCAGGATCCCGAGGTGTGCAACTTCGCCTATAAGGACATGGAGCGCTGGGGTGACGCGATGTTCGTCACGCCCGGCGTGATCATCGACGGCAAGCTGCACACCCACTCCCTGGTCGACATCAATCTGGGAATCCGAATCCTGTTGGGCCACAGTTATTACGAGGACTGGTCCGATCAAGAGATGTTCGTCAAGACAGACCCGCTCGGCAACCCGATCGACCGGCGCCACCCCTGGAACCAGCACACCAACCCCAAGCCGCAGAAGCGGGACTTCGACGAAAAGTACAGCTGGGTGATGTCGCCGCGCTGGTTCGACGGCACCGATCACCTCGCGCTGGACACCGGCGGCGGCCCGCTGGCGCGGCTGTGGTCGACCGCGCTGGCCGGTCTGGTCGACATCGGCTACGTCAAGGCCACCGGCACCAGCGTGCAGATCAACCTGCCCAAGACAGCCCTGAAAGGTCCCGTCGAGTTGGAGTGGAAGATCCCCGGGTACGGCTCGAACACGTTGGAACGCAACCGGGCCCGGACGTACTTCCAGGCGTACGCCGCCGCGTGCGCGCTCCACTTCGCCGAGAAGGCGCTGACCGAGATCCGCGCCGGGCGCACCAAGACCTGGGAGAAGTTCGAGGTGCCCGACGAGGGCATCGGCTGCGGCTTCACCGAGGCGGTGCGCGGGGTGCTGTCCCACCACATGGTCATCCGCGACGGCAAGATCGCGAACTATCACCCGTATCCGCCGACCCCGTGGAACGCCAATCCGCGCGACAGCTACGGGACACCCGGACCGTACGAGGACGCGGTGCAGGGCCAACCGATTTTCGAGGAGAACGACCGGGAGCACTTCAAGGGCATCGACGTGATGCGCACGGTGCGCAGCTTCGACCCGTGCCTGCCGTGCGGTGTGCACATGTATCTGGGCGGAGGCAAACAGTTGGACCTGCTGCACTCCCCCACCCAGTCCGTCACCGGGGAATAGGGCATGGGCCCGCCGGCCCCGCCGCGCCGCGACGACGCACAGTGGCGCACGGCGGGTGATCGGATCCAGACGCTGCTCGACGCGCTCGCGACCGGCGGCACCGCCGCCCGTGAGCGCGCCGCACAACTGGTCCGCGAGGTGACCGACCTCTACGGCGCCGCGCTCGAGCGAATGCTGGACACCGCGCTGGCCGCCAAACCCGAACTGGCGCAGGCCTTCACGGCCGACGATCTGGTAGCCAGCCTGCTGTTGGTGCACGGTCTGCATCCGCACGACACCGAACGGCGGGTGGCCGACGCGCTCGCCGCGGTACGGCCCTATCTGGGTTCACACGGCGGCGACGTCACACTGCTCGGAGTGGCCGACGGCGTCGTCCGCCTGCAGTTGCTGGGCAGCTGCACGAATTGCCCGTCCTCGTCGGTGACGCTGGAACTCGCCGTTCAGGACGCGGTCCGCACCGCCGCCCCGGAGATCGCCGCCATCGAGGTGGTCGCGACCGAAGCAGATGGCCGACCCGGCGTCATCCCGGCCCATTCGTTGATGAGCCGGGTGCACGCCGGGCACTCCACGTGGCTTCCGGTGCCCGAACTGGCCGGCTTGCGCGACGGCGAGGTCGGCGGCTTCCGCACCGCAGGCGTGAGCGCCCTGGCGTGCCGCGTGGACGGCGCCGTAGTCGCCTACCGCGATCGGTGCGCCGCGTGCGCAGGCTCATTGGCCGGGACCCGGCTGGCCGGCACCGTGGTGCACTGCCCGGGGTGCGGCGCGCGGTTCGACGTGCTCCGCGCCGGGCGCGGGATCGGCGGCGACGGCCACCTGGAACCGATCCCGGTGCTCGAACGCGACGGCGTGTTGTCGCTGGCCGTACCGGCGCGCGCGGAGGTGGCGTGATGCCGGGAGCCTTCGACGTGCTGGCCCGGGTCCGGGCCGATCGGGCGGCCCCCCGGCCGGCCGGGGAGCGCTGCGAGATGTGCGCCGAACCCGTCGGCGACGAACACCAGCACGTGGTCGACGTCGAAGGCAGACAACTGATGTGTGTCTGTCGCGGCTGCTATCTGCTGTTCACCGATACCGCTGCGACATTGCGCTATCGGGCGGTGCCGGACCGATACCTGGCCTTCCCGGACCTCGCGTTGGACCGCCGGGTGTGGGAGCGCCTGCAGATCCCGGTCGGCCTTGCGTTCTTCTTCCACAACTCCTCGCTCGGGCGCACCGTGGCGTTCTATCCCGGCCCGGCGGGGGCCACCGAATCGGAACTTGATCTGCAGGCGTGGAACGACATTCGCGGCGCCGACCCGCGGGTTGACCGGCTGGCCGCAGACACCGAGGCCCTGCTGGTCCGCATCCCCGACATCCCTGATGCCACGCCACGGGGATATTTGGTCCCGATCGACGCCTGCTACGAGTTCGTCGGGCGACTGCGCATGCTGTGGCACGGATTCGATGGAGGCTCCGAGGCCCATGACTTCGTCGATGGGTTCTTCACCCTCCTCGACCAGCGCGCACCGGCGGTGCCACGCCCATGACCGAGATCCACTTCACCGTCGTCGACATCGCGCCCGAGCCCTACGCCGTCACCCCGGTCCTGACCGCCCGGGTCGGCGTCGCGGCCGACGGTGACACTCCGGTCCACGCGCTCGCGCTGCGATGCCAGGTGCGCATCGAACCGTTGCGGCGCAGCTATTCCGACGCCGAGGCGGACGGACTGGTGGACCTGTTCGGACCCCGCGAGCGGTGGTCGACCACCCAGCAGACCTTCCTGTGGCAGCACACCGCCGCGGTCGTCGCCGGGTTCACCGGCGACACGATCGCCGAGCTGCCGCTGGAGTGCACCTACGATTTCGAGGTCAAGGCCGCCAAATATCTGCTCGCACTCGGCACCGGCACCGTTCCGCTGCGATTCCTGTTCAGCGGAACGGTTTTCACGCAGGGCGAGCGGGGTTTCAGCGTCCGTCAGGTGCCGTGGGACCGCGAGGAACGCTTCGACATGCCGGTGGCGGTGTGGCACGACCTCATCCGGCAGCACTACCCCGGCACCGGCTGGTTGCGCCTGTCCCGCGACACCATCGACGCGCTGGCGGCCTACCGGTCGGCGCGCGGGTTGCTCGGCTTCGACGACGCGGTCACCGATCTGCTCGCCGCGGCCAGGGAGTTGCGATGAGCACCGGATGGGACCGGGCCCGCGCCGTCGCCGACGCGGTGCTCTACGAGGGCTACCTGCTCTACCCGTACCGCGCGACTTCCGGGAAGAACCAATCACGCTGGCAGTTCGGGGTACTGGGCCCGCCGGGCGCCGAACAGGCCAGGATCGGCGAGAACGACTCGCTGTCGGCGCAGCTGCTCGTCGAACCCGACGGCGTGCCGACGCTGTCGGGCGCGGTGCGCTTCCTGCAGCTGCAGCAGCGCAGCGCCGAGCGCGGCACCCCGGACGGCTATCAGCGGGTGCACGAACTGCAGGCCGGCCCCCGCCGGTGGCTCAGCTGGGACGAAGCGGTGGAGTGCGAGGTCGCGATCGACCCCGCACCGGTGACCGGTTCGCCTCGCACGGTGGACATCTCGATACCCGCAGGCCGCGACGTCGAGACCGTCGATGGCGGCAGACTGGTGCGCGAGCGGCGCAGCCTGCACGGTCAACTGGCGATCGGCGCCGAACCATGCGACGGCCTGGTGCGGTTGACGGTGGAGGTCCGCAACACCGCGGTCCCCGCGGCAGACAAACGCGAGGCGATCGCGACCTCGCTGATCGGCGCCCACCTGCTGCTGGAGATCGACGGGGCCGAATTCGTCTCGCTGCTCGAGCCTCCCGACCGGACCGCCCAAGCCGCGGCACGATGTCGCCAGCACCGCTGCTTCCCGGTGCTGGCCGGCCGGCCCGGTGAGCGCGACCTGGCGCTGGTGTCGCCGATCATCCTCTACGACCACCCCGAGATCGCCGAACAGAGCCAGGGCGACCTGTATGACGCCTGCGAGATCGACGAGATCCTGACGCTGCGCGTGATGACCATGACCGACGAGGAGAAGTCGGCGGCGCGGGCGACCGACCCGCGGGCCGCCGACATCATCGACCGCTGCGACTCGATGTCCCCGGAGGCCATGCTCGGTCTGCACGGCGTGCTGCGCGACCCGCACGCGTGCACGCCCCCGTTGATTCCCGAGATCCCCTCAGACACCGACTGGTGGGATCCGCAGGCCGACACCGCTGTCCGTCCGGAACTCGACGCCGTCCTGGTGAACGGCACCAGGGTCGCGCGGGGTAGCCGGGTGCGGCTGCACCCGTCGCGGCGCGCCGACGCCCAGGACCTGTTCTACGCCGACAAGACCGCGCGAGTGACGTCGGTGCACGCCGACGTCGACGGCGGCGAGCACATCGGAGTCGTCCTCGACGACGACCCCGCCGCCGACCTGCACGACTGGTACGGCCGTCATCTCTACTTCGCGCCCGACGAGGTGGAGCCGCTCGTGGAAGGGAGAGCACCATGGAAGTAGTCGGTCGGATCACGGTGGCACTGGTGGCCGCGGCGGTCCTCGCGGTGACGGTGGTCGGGGTGCGGTCGATCCCCGACATCCAGCGCTACCTGAGAATGCGCCGCATGTGAGCTGAGGAAGGACCCGTCATCACGCCCCGAATACTGGTGGCCGGGATCGGCAACATCTTCCTCGGAGACGACGGCTTCGGACCCGAGGTGATCCGGCACGTCCCGCCCCGGCTCACCGGGCCGGACGTCCGGGTGACGGACTACGGGATCAGAGGCATGCACCTGGCCTACGATCTGCTCGACGACTGGTCGGCCCTGGTTCTCGTCGACGCTATTCCCGACCGCGGCGCACCAGGATCGCTGGACGTCTTCGACGCCGATCTCCGAACCCACACCGGCCGAACAGGTCTGGACGCCCACGCGATGGACCCCGCCGCGGTGTTCGCGAGCCTGGACGCACTCGGCGGGACGCCGCCGCGCACCGTGGTCGTCGGCTGCCAGGTCGCGACGGTGGCGGAGGGAATCGGGCTCTCTCCCGTCGTCGCCGCCGCGGTACCGGCCGCCGTGCGTGCCGTCGAGGACGTGGTGGCCGGCCTGGCGACGCACTCCGCGGCGGGGAGGGGCTGATCATGTGCCTCGGTATCCCAGGACAGGTGGTCGGCATGGTGGACGGCTACGGTGACCAGCTGGCGCTCGTCGACGTCGCCGGCGAACACCGCAAGGTCAACGTCGGCATGCTGCCCGAGGAACACTTCGCGGCCGGCGACTGGGTGATCATCCACATGGGTTTCGTCGTCGAAAAAACCGACAAGGCCGGCGCGGACGCCGCGCTGGCCGGCCTGGAGCTGATGGGCAGAGGGCGCACCGCCGAGGAGTCACCATGAGCGGCCGCAGGCGGGTCCGCGCCTGCGTGCGCGGTGTCGTGCAGGGCGTCGGCTTCCGGCCTTTCGTGTACACCCAGGCCACTGCGCTCGGACTGTCGGGTTCGGTGCGTAACGACACCACCGGCGCCCTCATCGAGATCGAGGGCGCCGAAGCGGACATCGATCGCTTCCTGTCCCGGCTGCACACCGATCCACCACCCCTGTCTTTCGTGGAATCTGTTGAGGTGCAGGATATTCCGCTGGTAGGCGGCACCGGATTCGCGATCGCCGACACCTCGCGCACCGGCGGCGGCCGCACACTCGTCTCCCCCGATGTCGCCATGTGCGCCGACTGCGCCTGCGAGTTGCGCGACCCGGGCAACCGCCGCTACCGGCACCCGTTCATCAACTGCACCAACTGCGGCCCGAGATTCACGATCACCGCGGCACTGCCGTATGACCGCTCGTCGACCACGATGGCGGGCTTTGCGATGTGTGCCGCCTGCGCACGCGAATACACCGACCCCGCCGACCGCCGGTTCCACGCGCAGCCCATCTGCTGCCCGCAGTGCGGGCCGACGCTGCGATACCGGGACAATGCCGGACGGGAAACCCACGGCGAGATCGCGTTGCGCGCCGCCAGGGAGCTGCTGTGCGGCGGAGGCGTGCTGGCGGTCAAGGGCGTCGGCGGCTACCACCTGGCCTGTGATGCCGCCGATCACCACGCTGTCAACGGGCTGCGCACGCGGAAACGCCGCGGCGACAAACCGTTCGCGGTGATGGTGCCCGATCTCGCCGCGGCACGGACCATCGCCGAACCGGACCCGGCGTCCGCGGCGCTCCTGGGCAACGTGGCCCGCCCGATCGTGTTGATCCCGCGGCGCTACGGCGCGCCGATCGACCAGGCAGTGGCGCCGCACAACCCCGACCTCGGGGTGCTGCTGGCCTACAGCCCGTTGCACACCCTGCTGTTCGGCCTCGACGGCGACGAACCCGGGCCGCAGGCTCTGGTGATGACGTCGGGCAATCTGGGCGGCGAACCCATCTGCTTCACCGACACAGACGCGCTCCACCGGCTCCGCGGCCTGGCCGACGGATGGCTGATGCACGACCGGCCCATCCTCGTCCCCTGCGACGACTCGGTGATGCGCGCCGACACCCCGATCCGGCGCTCACGCGGTTACGCACCTCTGCCGATCGCCCTGCCGGTCGCGGTACCCCCCACACTCGCCGTGGGCGCAGATCTGAAGAACACCATGGCCGTCGCGGACGGCAGGTATGCCTGGCTCAGCCAGCACATCGGCGACATGGACGACCTGGCCACCCTGTCGGCGTTCGACTCCGCACAGCAGCATCTCCGGGTCCTGACCGCGGTGGAACCGGAGGTACTGGTCACCGATGCGCATCCGCGGTACCGCTCGACGGCGTGGGCGCTGCGCAACGCCGCCGGCCGTCCGGTACGCAGCGTGCAACACCACCACGCGCACCTGGCCGCGGTGATGGCCGAGCACGGCATGGACGGCGCCGCGCCCGTCCTCGGATTCGCCTTCGACGGAACGGGGTACGGCCCCGACGGGGCGGTGTGGGGCGGTGAGGTTCTGCTCGCCGACTACAAGGGTTACCGGCGGCTGGCCCGGCTGCGCTATGTGCCGCTGCCGGGCGGCGACGTCAGCGTGCTGCGTCCGTACCGGATGGCGCTGGCCCATCTGTGGGCCGCCGGCCTGCCGTGGACGCCGGACCTGGCACCGGTACGAACATGCCCGCCCCGGGAACAGCGGATGCTGCGCCACCAGCTCGAGACCGGCCTGGGGTGCGCACCGACCTCCAGCATGGGCAGGCTGTTCGACGCGGTGTCGGCGCTGGCCGGCGTTCGTCAGATCGTCGATTACGAGGCGCAGGCGGCGATCGAACTCGAAGGTCGCTCCCGCGACTGTGACTGCGGCACAGCCGGTTACCGGTTCGCCGTCGACCACGCGCCATCCACGGCGGAGATCGACCCCGCCCCCGTGCTGTCGGCGGTGGTCGACGACGCCCGCGCCGGTGTCGCCGCCGGTGTGATCGGGGCGCGTTTTCACGACGCGGTGGCCGCGCTGATCCTCGAGCTCGCGCTCGCCAACCGCGGCTACACCGTGGCCCTCTCGGGCGGAACGTTCCAGAATGCCCTGTTGCTGCGCCGGTCGCGCATGCTGTTGGCCGCGAACGGGTTCGACGTCATCACACATCACCGTGTGCCACCCAACGACGGCGGTGTCGCGCTGGGTCAGCTGATCGTAGGAAACGCCGTCTGAAAGGGAGGACGCCGATGTGTCTGGCAGTACCGGGAAAGATCATCAGCATCGAAGAACGTGACGGCACGCTGATGTCGGTCGTCGACTTCGGCGGCGTCAAGAAGGATGTGTGCCTGCAGTACCTCCCCGACGCCGAGATCGGCCACTACGTCGTCGTCCACGTCGGCTTCGCCATCCAGCGACTCGACGAGGAGTCGGCACGGCGCACGCTGGCCGAGTTCGAGCACCTCGGCGTCCTCAAGGAGGAATTCGCTGACGGTTTCGAGCTGGCAGCGCGGCAGGCGGGCACCGCCAATCCCGCAACCGACGGGCCTTCGGAGGTGAGGTCGTGAAGTATCTCGACGAATTCAGCAACCCGGAGCTGGCCGCACGGCTCCTCGACCAGATCAGGTCGGCCACCACCCGACGCTGGTCGATCATGGAAGTCTGTGGCGGGCAGACCCATTCCATCATCCGGCACGGTATCGACCAACTGCTGCCGGACACCGTCGAAATGATCCACGGGCCGGGGTGCCCCGTGTGCGTCACGCCGTTGGAGATCATCGACAAGGCCCTGGAGATCGCATCCCGGCCGGAGGTGATCTTCTGCTCGTTCGGCGACATGCTGCGGGTGCCCGGCAGCGAGAAGGACCTGTTCCGCGTCAAGAGCCAAGGGGGCGACATCCGGGTCGTGTACTCCCCACTGGACGCGCTGACGATCGCGCGGGACAACCCGGACCGGCAGGTGGTGTTCTTCGGTATCGGCTTCGAGACCACCGCGCCCGCCAACGCGATGACGGTCTACCAAGCCGAAAGGCTTGGCATCGGCAACTTCTCGCTGCTGGTGTCCCACGTGCTCGTACCGCCGGCGATCTCCGCGATCATGGAGTCCCCGACGTGCCGCGTCCAGGCGTTCCTGGCGGCCGGCCATGTGTGCACCGTGATGGGCACCGGTGAGTATCCGCCGCTGTGCGACAAGTTCGGAATCCCGATCGTGGTCACCGGTTTCGAGCCCCTGGACATCCTGGAGGGCATCCGGCGCACGGTGATGCAACTCGAATCCGGCCGCCATGAACTGGAGAACGCCTACCCCCGCGCCGTTCAGGACGTCGGCAACCCGGCCGCCAAGGCGATGCTGCTCGACGTGTTCGAGGTGACCGACCGGGCCTGGCGCGGGATCGGCGTGATTCCCGCCAGTGGTTGGCGGCTGTCCGACGCCTACCGGGATTTCGACGCCGAACAGCGCTTCGCCGTCAGCGACATCCACACCGAGGAGTCCGCGGTGTGCCGCTCCGGCGAGGTTCTGCAGGGGCTCATCAAACCACACGAGTGTGCGGCCTTCGGAACCCTGTGCACACCGCGAAACCCGCTGGGGGCCACCATGGTCTCGTCCGAGGGCGCCTGTGCGGCGTACTACCTGTACCGGCGCCTCGAGGTGACCAATGCCTGATACCGAGCCGGAGGCGAGCATCGATATGGAGTCGTGGGTGTGCCCGGCCCCGTTGCGCGACGCCCCCAACATCGTGATGGGACATGGCGGCGGTGGCGCCATGTCCGGCGAGCTCATCGAGCAACTGTTCCTGCCCGCGTACGGGCCGGCCGCCGACGCGGCGATGGGAGATTCGGCGATCGTCGACCTCGGCGGCGCCCGCCTGGCGTTCTCCACCGACTCGTTCGTCGTCAAGCCGATGTTCTTTCCGGGCGGTTCGATCGGCGACCTGGCGGTCAACGGCACGGTCAACGACCTGGCGATGGCCGGAGCGGTTCCGAAAGTGCTCTCGACCGCCTTCATCCTCGAGGAGGGCACGCCGCTGGAGGAGCTGGCACGGATTGCCCAGGCGGTGGGCACCGCGGCGCTGGCGGCCGGGGTCAGGCTGGTCACCGGTGATACGAAGGTCGTCGACTCCGGCCACGGTGACGGGGTCTATCTGAACACCGCGGGCATCGGGCTGATCGACGAGCGCACCGACATCCGTCCGCAGCGGGCGGCGCCGGGCGACGCGGTGATCGTCAGCGGCGACATCGGCGTCCACGGGGTTGCCGTGCTCAGTTGCCGCGAAGGCCTGGAGTTCGCCACCGCGGTCTCCAGCGACACCGCTCCGCTACACGGACTGGTGGCCGCGATGGTCGCCACGGGCGCGGACCTGCACGCACTGCGTGACCCGACGCGCGGTGGGCTGGCCGCGACGCTCAACGAGATCGCCCGGGCCGCCGGGGCCGGTGTGTCGGTCGACGAACGCGCGCTGCCTGTTCCGGCGGCGGTGCGCGACGCGTGCAGCATGCTCGGTCTCGACCCGCTCTATGTCGCCAATGAGGGCAAGCTGGTCGCGTTCGTCGCCGCCGCGGACGCCGACCGGGTGCTCGCCGCGATGCGCGCGCATCCCCTGGGCGCGCGCGCGGCGGTCATCGGCACCTGTGTTGCCGAACATCCGGGCATGGTGGTGGCCAGGACGGCGCTGGGCGGCACCAGGGTGGTGGACCTGCCGATCGGCGAGCAACTGCCCCGGATCTGCTGACATGCCGGCCCCCGCCGGGCAGCATCGCACCGGCCACCCGCTGTTCGCGCGTTTCGCCTATCCGCCGAACGAACTCGGGTACTGCGGGCCGGACGACACCGGCGCGTTGCTGGGGACCGCGGAGCAGACGGCCGCGGTGGCGCGGGAGTTCGACGGCGCGTGGCCGTACCTTCAGGCGATCGCGGACGCGGCGGGTGTCGCCGACCCGCTCGACCGGGACGTGGTGCGCACCTACTGGGTGGGCGGTCCGCTCCTGGACGCGGTGGGCCGAAAGGACCTGCTCGCCCGGCTCCGGTCAGCGTTCGCCGGTCAGGTGACGGGGCTGCTCGATGAGGTGGGCGATCAGGCAACTGCGTTGGCGCACCACAGTTTTCACGTGCTCGTGGTGTATCCGTGGGTGAGGTTCCTGGACCGGGACCCGGGCACAGCGCTGCGCATCCTGCAGAATTGCCGGATCCGTTGGGGCACCGTGACTTCCGTCGACGACGACCACGTGCTCATCGACTCGGCGCCGCTCACCTTCGATGCCGGCCGTCTGTCGCTCGGCGACCCGGAGCCTGAGCGGGTGCGCTGGCACCGCGACGGCACGTCGCTGACCACGAGACCGGCCGTCGGCGATGTCGTGGCCGCCCACTGGGACTGGGTGTGCGAGCGTCTGAGCGAGGCGGACACCGCCGCTCTGAACGCGGCGACGCAGGCTACCCTCGGAGTCGTCGCCACCGCCAGAAACCGATCTTGAACAGGGAGAACGCCCCGAGCACACGGTTTCGGTGACCACCCCGGGGGTATCCGCTCGAGCGGGCATGGCCGCGACGAGCGGCGGCCTGTGAGGAGGGCGACCCATGGACAATGGTAGAGAAAGCGGATCCCGCGACACTGGGTCAGATGAGCCGTCGGGCGGACCGGTAGATCGGCCGTCCGGCGCCATCGAGGGCGCCGAATCGGTGCCCAGTCACGGCGAACCGGGGCAGAGCGACTTCGAGACAGGATTCACGACGGAACCTCCGCGGGATGTCGAGCCCGAAGTGCCGCCGTACGCCGGGCGGAAGAAATCGGCTGATTCCGGAAGCGCAGGCGGCGAGCAGAATCACTGACCGGTCACCACTGGTCGCGGGGCACATCGAAGTCGGCGCACAGCGCCCGCCATACCTCGCGGGGCTCGACGCCGTCCTCGATCGCCTGCGCCGCGGTACGGCCGCCGATGCTGGTCAGAACATGGTCCATCAGCATCGACGAGGCCCGCACCGCACCGAACTGCCCCTCGACGAGTTCGTGGAATTCCGTCAACCGCACAGGCCCAAACTACGCCGGGTCCCCGATGGCGTCATGGCACACCCGTACCGGATCGGCGACTTCGGCGGCTCCGGCCCCGGCCCGGCGGGCCGCCGCGCGGTAACTCGGCGTCGCGAGCACCTCCTGCACGGCCGCGCCCAGCGCCCCTGCGGTCAACGGCCGCACGAGGCGCGCACTGCCCTGTCGGACAAGGCGATTGGCGATCTCCCACTGGTCTCCTCCACCCGGGACCACCACCATCGGAATCCCGGCCAGCAGCGACTTCGCGACCGTCCCATGGCCGCCGCCACAGACCAGCACATCGGCCCGGGACAGCAGCTCATCCTGGCGGCCCAGACCCACCACCGCCCACGGCGGCACCTCGGCGTCGGGTCCGTGCAGGCAGGACACGGCCACCCGGGCTCCCGCGGGCAGCACCTCGCCGGGCACCAGGCTGGTCAGCGCCAGCTCGGCCAGGCCGACCGCACCGGTCGTGGCGGTCGACGGGGCCACCACGACGACGGGACCGTCGCCGTCGGGCAACCGCAGCACGTCGGTTGTCGGTTCGTAATGCAGCGGTCCCACGATGACGGCCTCGGCCGGCCAGTCCGGGCGCGCCACCTCCAGCGCGGGCAGCGTGGCGATCAGGCGGCGCACCGGCCCGGGGTCGTCGGCCGGCAGCCCGATCCCCCGCCGCGCCTCGGAGCGCTGCCGCAGCCCGTCCCGCCATGATTTCGCGCTCAACGCGCGCAACACCGAGTCGCGCAGCCGACCGCGCAGGCCGGTACCCGGCGCCAGGCCGCTGCCGATGGGCGGCAGCCCCTTGGACGGCCGATAGAGCGGGTGGGTGTTCAATTCCACCCACGGCAGACCGAGCAGGTCGGCGGCCAGCCCACCACAGGCGGTGATCGAATCCGAGACCACCAGATCCGGATCCAGCGCTGCGATGAGTTCCCGGTTCAGGACGGCCATCCGGGCGGCACGCTGGTGGATCTTCGCGCCGGCGTCGGCGTCGTCGTCCTCCGCGGTGGGGTCCAGACCGCACAGTTCGACCGCGTCGATGCCGTCACGGCGCGCCGCATCCAGCCATCTCGTTCCGGTGAGTAACGTCGGCGCGTCGCCGGCGGCGCGCAACTTCAGGCACAGCGCGATAGCCGGAAATGCATGCCCGGGGTCGGGTCCCGCGACCACGGCTACGCGCATGCGGGCTACCCTGCCACACCGTCGGCCCGTTAGGCTCCGACGGTATGACCGACGATGCCCTGCACCCGCTGCTGCCGACCTCCGACTCCGCTCCCGCTCTCCCCACCATCGACGCCGCGGAAACGGTGCAGAGGTTCCTGTTCGCGATGGCGGACCAGGATTTCGACACGATCGAAGCGCTGGCCGCTCCGGATCTGCTCTGGCAGAACGTCGGTCTGCCGTCGATCCGGGGACGGAGCAGGATCCTCAAGTTGCTGCGCGGCGGTGAAGGCAAGTTCGGTTTCCTGGTGAAGTTCCACCGCATCGCCGCTTCCGATGAGCGCTCGGAGCAGACCGGCATCGGCGGCACGGTGCTGACCGAACGCACCGACGCGCTGATCTTCGGGCCGCTGCGCCTGCAGTTCTGGGTGTGCGGCACATTCGAGCTGAACGCCGACGGGCAGATCACGTTGTGGCGGGATTACTTCGACTTCCTCGACGTGATGGTCAAGGCGCCGCTGCGGGCCCTCGCGGGCCTGGTGGTGCCGTCCCTGCGCCCGACGTTCTGAGCGCAACCGGACTCCCGAACGCCGGCACCCCGCTCCAGGCCCTCCGGGCGGCTCGCAGCGAGCCTCACGCTTGTTTCAGGCGGCCCAACTCGTCGAACGCCTGCGCCCACGCGGTCAATCGGTCGGTGGCCATCCCCAGCTCGTCGCGGTAGCGCCGCTGCGTCATCGGTGAACTCGACATGGCACCGCTGTTCGCCGCCGCCACCAACTGCGCTGCCGCGGAGACCATTTCGTTGTACTGCCGAGCTCCGCGGTCGAGCTGGGTGGTGAACGCGGTGATCGTCGGCGCCAGGTATACGCGCGAATGCGGCGCCGACTTCACGGCCTTCTCCATCGACACCACCTCTGCGGCGGTGGCGACCATGGTCGCCGCGGTCTGCTCAGCCGCCACCCGCAATTCGGAGAGTTCGCCGACGGGCAGCATCTGCCCGCGCTCCATCACGCCGAGTAGCGAGAACAGCCCGCGTTCCGAGGCCGCGAGCGAGGCCATCGGCTGGCGGGCCGCCGATCCCCAGGGCGGCAGCCGGCGACCGGTGCGGGCCCGCTGTGGCGGAAGCGGTTCGCCGCGCAGCCAACGGTAGCGCAGGAATGACAGGGTGGCCAGGAACGCGGCGCCGACCGCGATCGGCGCTGGGATGAACAGCGCCCACACCGGGGTGCTCCACGACGCCAGCAGCGCGGTGACCGCCAGCCAGAACAGCGTCGACACGGTGAAGAACACCCCGAGCCGCAGCGCCCAGCGCCGCTTACGCAGCAACTTGGCACGCGGATCGGCGGCGGCATTGAGTTTCTCGGCCACCAGGTCCGACCATTCTGCGGCGGTGTCGATGCCGCGCTGGGCCAGAGAACGCCAGGCTTCGGGTCGGCCGGTCCGAGTGCTCACGTCATGCTCCCGTGGATGTTATTGCGACAGCGGGTTTTCCGGTGTCGGGTTGGCGGCCGGTGTGGCAGGGGTCTGGGTGGGGGCCGCCGGAGTGGCACCGCCGGCGGGCAGCTGCTCGCCGCGCATCGACGCCCGGATCTGCTCCAGCCGTGAATGCCCGGCCATCTGGACGCTGGCCTGCTGGACCTCCAGCATCCGGCCCTGCACCGAGTTCTGGGCCAGTTCGGCCGAGCCCATCGCGTTGGCGTAGCGACGCTCGATCTTGTCGCGCACCTCGTCGAGGCTGGGAGTGCTGCCCGGGGCGGCGATCTCGCTCATCGAACGCAGCGAGGCGCTGACCTGTTCCTGCATCTTGGCCTGCTCCAGCTGGGACAGCAGCTTGGTGCGTTCGGCGATCTTCTGCTGCAGCACCATCGCGTTCTGCTCGACGGCCTTCTTGGCCTGACCGGCGGCCTGCAGCGCCTGGTCGTGCAGCCCTTTGAGGTCCTCGACGCTCTGCTCGGCGGTCACCAGTTGCGCGGCGAACGCCTCGGCGGCGTTGTTGTACTCGGTGGCCTTGGCCGCGTCACCGGCTGCTACGGCTTGATCGGCCAGCGTCAGCGCTTGGCGGACGTTGACCTGGAGCTTCTCGATGTCTGCGAGTTGGCGGTTGAGCCGCATCTCCAGCTGGCGCTGGTTGCCGATCACTTGCGCCGCCTGCTGCGTCAGCGCCTGGTGCTGGCGCTGGGCCTCCTCGATGGCTTGCTGGATCTGCACCTTCGGGTCGGCGTATTCGTCGACCTTGGAGCTGAACAGCGCCATGAGGTATTTCCACGCCTTGGTGAACGGATTGGCCATGAGTTCATTCCGCCTTCGTGTCTGTCGAACGGTGTCGGCTGTACCGGCAAGTACTTAAACCCAACTTATCGGTTCGGCGCAGATCGCCACACCCCTGCAGGGGGACCGGGTCAGGCCACCGCCATCGACACGACCTGGGGAATGACCACCTTGGTGCTGACGTCGATTCCGGCGGCGCTGGCAACCTTGCCCGCCTCGCGGGCTTGGGCCGCCCGGGACTCCTCGAGGGCCAGGTCGTCACCGGCCTCGGACAGCACCCGCGACAACGGCACGTCCAACGCGCCGCAGATGGCGCTGAGCAGCTCGCTGGAGGCCTCCTTGCGACCGCGCTCGACCTCGGACAGATAGCCGAGGCTCACTCGCGCCGAGTCCGAGACCTGCCGCAGGGTGCGCCCCTGCTCGACCCGGGCGCGACGCAGCACGTCGCCGATGACCTCGCGCAGCAATGTCGTCATCGCGCGTCCCTTCCGATTGATGTCGGTTTGCTCAGTAGTGCAACGCCCGATACCGCCCGGATGGTTCCCGGACGACGACGGCGATGTTCACTGCTGTTCGACCAGCCGGCGCAGATGGCGCACCGCGGCCCTGACCGCGGCCATCCGGATGTCCCAGCGACCTTCGGTGAGCTGCAGCGGCACCACGTCGGTGTCGAGCGGACCGGCCAGACCGAGGAACACCGTTCCCACCGGATGACCGGCGTGCGGCTCCGGACCGGCGACACCGGTGAGGCCGACGCCCCAGGTCGCCCCGCAGCGCTGCATCGCGCCGACCGCCAGCGCGCGGGCCGTCGGTGCGGCGACCGGACCGACGTCGGCGAGCAGTACGGGTGCCACCCCGGCCAGGCCGGCCTTGGTGTCGACGGTGTAGGTGATCAGCCCGCCCCGGAGCACCGCGCTCGCATCCGGCACCCCGCCCAGGGTGGCGGCGAGCAGACCCGCCGTCAGTGACTCCGCGGTGGCCACGGTCTGCCCGCGCACGGTCAGATCGGCGACCAGCGCCCGCGCGTCGTCATCGACCAGCGGGTCGTCCACGCCGGTCCCTGACGGCCGAGACGAAGTAGTCCACTCCCGTGGTCACGGTCAGCACCACCGCGGTGAGCATGATCACCCACGCGGCGGTCAGCCAACCGTCGGACAGCGGCAGGATGAATAGCCCGATCGCCACGGCCTGCACCAGTGTCTTGAGCTTGCCGCCGCGGCTGGCCGGGATCACGCCGCGGCGCAGCACCACCAGTCGCAGCACCGTCACGCTCAGTTCGCGGACCAGGATCAGCACGGTCACCCACCAGGGCAGGTCCCCGAGCACCGACAGCCCGATCAGCGCCGAACCGATCAGCGCCTTGTCGGCGATCGGGTCGGCCAGGGTGCCGAACTCGGTGACCATGCCATAGCTGCGGGCCAGGGCGCCGTCGAAGTGGTCGGTGATCACCGCCACCGCGAAGATGGTGAATGCGGTTACCCGCCAGGTGGTTTCGTGGCCATCGCCGACGAACAGCGCGACCAGGAACACGGGCACCAGAACCATCCGCACGCCGGTGAGCATGTTGGCGAGGTTTGCGACCCGGGCACGGGGAACCACAGGATCGGTATGTGGTTGGCCCGGCACCGACACAGAATACTGGTTGCCCTTGCCGATACTCTTCGGTGCATGAGCGCAGATCCGGACGCATCCGCCGGTGAACTGCTGGTGCGCCGCGCCACCACCTCCGACGTGCCGGGGATCAAGGCACTCGTCGACATCTATGCCGGCAAGATCCTGCTAGAGAAGAATCTGGTGACCCTGTACGAGTCCGTGCAGGAGTTCTGGGTCGGCGAGATCGACGGCGAGCTCATCGGGTGCGGGGCACTGCACGTGCTCTGGTCCGATCTCGGCGAGGTGCGCACCGTGGCGGTGCATCCCAGGGTGCGCGGCCGCGGCGTCGGGCACGCGATCGTCGATCGTCTGCTGGCGGTGGCCGCCGAACTGCACCTGCGGCGGATCTTCGTGCTCACCTTCGAGACCGAGTTCTTCGGACGGCACGGGTTCCAGGAGATCGACGGCACCCCCGTCACCGCCGAGGTGTACGAGGAGATGTGCCGGTCCTACGACACCGGCGTCGCCGAGTTTCTGGACCTCTCCTACGTCAAGCCCAACATCCTGGGCAACACCCGGATGCTGCTCACTCTCTGAGCCCTCTGTCGCCGAAACCGCATTCCACGCGGTCGAAACGCGACTTGACGCGCGTGGAATGCGATTTCGGCGGTTTAGAAGCCGGGGTCGTCCGCGTCGGCATCATCGGCGGCGCCGTTGGCGTCCGATCCGCCGCGGATCAGCGCCAGCGTGCCCGCCAGCTCGTCGGGTTTGACCAGCACCTCGCGCGCTTTCGACCCCTCCGAGGGTCCGACGATCCCCCTCGTCTCCATGACGTCCATCAGCCGGCCGGCCTTGGCGAACCCGACCCGCAGCTTGCGCTGCAGCATCGAGGTGGAGCCGAACTGCGAGGACACCACCAACTCGACGGCCTGCAGGAACACGTCCATGTCGTCGCCGATGTCGGGGTCCACGTCCTTGCGCTCGCCGGCCTTGACCGCGGTGACGCCTTCGACGAACTCGGGCTCGGCCTGTTCCTTGGTGGCCGAGACGACTGCGTGGATCTCCTCGTCGGTGATGAACGCTCCCTGCAGGCGCAGCGGTTTGTTCGCGCCCATCGGCAGGAACAGCCCGTCGCCCATGCCGATCAGCTTCTCGGCGCCGGGCTGGTCGAGGATGACGCGGCTGTCGGTCAGCGACGACGTCGCGAATGCCAGTCGTGACGGCACGTTGGTCTTGATCAGACCGGTGACGACGTCGACGGACGGCCGCTGCGTCGCCAGCACCAGGTGGATCCCCGCCGCGCGTGCTTTCTGGGTGATCCGCACGATCGCCTCTTCGACGTCGCGGGGCGCGGTCATCATCAGGTCGGCCAGCTCGTCGACGATCGCCAGGATGTAGGGGTAGGGCTTGTACTCGCGCTTACTGCCCAGCGGCGCAGTGATCTCGCCAGAGCGCACCTTCTCGTTGAACACGTCGATGTGCCGCACCCGCGAGGCCTGCATGTCCTGGTAGCGCTGCTCCATCTCCTCGACCAGCCAAGCCAGCGCGGCGGCCGCCTTCTTCGGTTCGGTGATGATCGGCGTGATCAGATGCGGAATGCCCTCATACGGGGTCAGTTCCACCATCTTGGGGTCGATCAGGATCATCCTGACCTCGTCAGGAGTGGCGCGCGCCAGCAGCGAGACCAGCATCGAGTTCACGAAGCTGGACTTGCCGGAGCCGGTGGAGCCGGCCACCAGCAGGTGCGGCATCTTGGCCAGGTTGGCCGAGATCATCTCACCCTCGATGTCCTTGCCCAGCCCGATGACCAGCGGATGGTGGTCTGAACGGGTCACCGGATCGGTGAGCACGTCGGCCAGGCGCACCATCTCGCGGTCGGTGTTGGGCACCTCGATGCCGACGGCCGATTTGCCCGGGATCGGCGCGAGCATGCGCACACTCTCGGTGGCCACCGCGTAGGCGATGTTGCGGTGTAGCGCAGTGATCTTCTCGACCTTGACGCCCGGGCCGAGTTCGACCTCGTAGCGCGTGACGGTCGGCCCGCGGGTGCAGCCGGTCACCGCGGCGTCGACCTTGAACTGTTGCAGTACCGAGGTGATGGCGTCGGTCATCGCCTGATTCGCCGACGTCAGCCGCTTCGGCGGATCCCCGGCGATGAGCAGGTCCAGCGACGGCAGCGTGTAGGGGCCCTCCACCACCCGGTCCAGCGTGAGCTTGGGCTCCCTGCGGGGCTTCTTCTTCTCGCGGATGGGCGCCGGGGCAGGCGGCTCCTCATCGTCGAGCGGATAGTTGTCCATCGGCGTGCCGACCGGGCCCGCCGGCTTTGCGAGCGGCTCGGTGGGCTGATTGGCCGTCGGCCACGACCGAGCCTCGTCCTTCCCGAAGTCGGCCTCGTCGTAGTAGCCGTCGGAGAAGTCTTCGGCACCCGCAGCGCCGGGCTCGTCGTCGTCGTAGTCGTCGTACTGGTCGTCGTCGTAGTTGTCGTCGTAGTCGGCGTAGTCACGCTGCCAGCGGGTGGTGAACATGTCCCGGACGACCGAGGGCACCTCGCGGATGGTCGTGCCGGTGACAAGCAGCAGCCCGAACAGCACACCGATGAACAGCAGCGGCGCGGCGATCCAGGCGGTCAGCCCGTCCGACAGCGGGCCGCCGATCGCGAAGCCCAGGAACCCGCCCGCGTGCTGACGTTCGATCGGACCCTGCGGCGCACCCGACCACAGGTGCCAGAGGCCCAGTGCGGGCAGCGCGATCATCGTGAAACCCAGGATCAGCCTCGGCCGGGACTCGGGGTCGGGTTCCGACCGCATCAAGATGACGCCGATGGCCGCCAGCACGATCGGCACCAGCACCACCGCCGCACCGATCATCACCCGCACCACCGTGTCGATCCAGGCGCCGACCGGGCGGGCCGCCTCGAACCATGAGCTCGCGGCCACCACGACTGCCAGGCCGAGCAGCGCCAGCGCGATGCCGTCGCGCCGATGTCCGGGCTCCAGATCGCGGGCCCGGCCCACCGACCGCGCCGTGCTGCCCGCCCCCTTGGCCAGCATCAGCCAACCGGCCCGCACCCCGCGACCGACCGCGGTTCCCGCCGCGGCCACCGGCGACGGGTGCCGCCGGGCGGGCTTACGGCGCGAGGCCGTCGGCCGCGCCGGCCGGGACCCGCCCCGCGCAGGCGCCTTTGACCTGCTCGGACGGGCTGCAGATCGGGACGCGGTCTTACTCGCCATGCCGGTAAGCCTAGTCCCAAAGGTCTCATATGCACCATCTGCCACAGTGGTCACAGATTGGTGACGGCCCCTGACCTGCATCGGATGCGGTGTGAGGCGCGGCACGTGCGCTGAGTAGGGTGGACAACTGTCCAAAACACCGCAGCGAGGAGTTGCCATGCCCGTCGTCGTCGTCGCCACCATGAAGGCCAAGCCCGAGTCCGTCGACGCGGTCCGTTCCGCATGCCAGACGGCCATCGAGGCGGTACACGGTGAGCCCGGATGCGATCTCTACGCATTGCACGAAGCGGACGGCACGTTCGTCTTCGTCGAGCAGTGGGCCGACGGCGACGCGCTGCAGAAGCACAGCGCGGCACCCGCGGTAGGGACGCTGTTCGGCACGATCGGCGAACTACTCGACGGCGCCCCCGATATCAAGGTGCTGCAGCCCGTGGTGGCCGGCGATCCGACCAAGGGCCGGCTGCGTCCGTAGCGGGTCGACATGGGTGAACTCAACGGCAAAGTCGCCTTCATCAGCGGCGCCGCCCGGGGCCAGGGCCGCGCCCATGCGGTGAAACTCGCCTCCGAGGGAGCCGACATCATCGCGCTGGACGTGTGCGCGCAGATCGACTCGGTGCCCTACCCCATGGCCACTCCGGAGGATCTGGCCGCGACGGTCAAGCTCGTGGAGGACACCGGCGCGCGGATCGTCAGCTACGAGGCCGACGTGCGGGATCGCGACGCGGTCAAGGCCGCGGTGCGGGGCGGCACCGAGCAACTCGGCGACCGTCTCGACATTGTGGTGGCCAACGCCGGCATCGCGCCGATGGCCGCGGCCGATGCGTGGCAGGACGTGATCGACGTCAACCTCACCGGCGTCTACAACACCATCGACGTCGCGATGAACCCGATGATCAAGTTCGGCAACGGCGGGTCGATCGTGCTGACCAGTTCGGTGGCCGGCCTGATCGGCCTCGGTGCACCGATGGCGGGTTCGGTCGGCTACGCCGCCGCCAAGCACGGCATCGTCGGCATCATGCGGGTGTACGCGAATTTCCTTGCGCAGTACAGCATCCGGGTCAACTCGGTGCACCCGTCGGCGGTGAACACCCCGATGATCGACAACGAGTTCACCCGCTCCTGGCTTGAGGGCATGGCCCAGGAGAACGACGGCGGTCCCGACATGGGCAACGCGCTGCCGGTGTCGGCGCTGGAACCGGAGGACATCGCCAACGCGGTGTTCTGGCTGGTGTCCGACGCCGCCCGCTATGTCACCGGCGTCACGCTCCCGGTCGACGCGGGGTATATCAATAAACGATGAGTGCCCCGAACGCCGCCGCGCAGACCGCCTTCGGGCCGATGGTGCTGGCGGCGATCGAGCACAATGAACCGCCGCACCGGCGCCTGGTCGACGACGATCTGGCCGAGTCTTTCCTGCCCAGGCACCTCAGGCTGCTGGTCGGGTCGACCCGCGCGGCCGCACTGCGCCGCGCGGTGCACGCCGCCACCGAGCGGTCGGGGCCGGGGCTATGGGCGAGCATCGCCTGCCGTAAGCGCTACATCGATGAGCGGCTGTCCGATCCGCTCAACGTCGCCGACGCGGTCGTGGTGCTCGGCTCGGGGCTGGACACCCGCGCCTGCCGAATCGCCCGCCACGGCGACCTGCCCGTCTTCGAGGTCGACCAGCAGGTCAACGTCGACCGCAAAGCCGGGGTGCTGCAGCGCGTGCTGGGCGGGACGCCGGCGTCCGTGCATCTGGTTCCGGTCGATTTCGAGAACGACGCGCTGATCCCCGCGCTGGAATCGCACGGATACCGCCCGGAACACCGCACCTTCTTCATCTGGGAGGGTGTCACGCAGTACCTCAGCCAGGGCGCGGTGCACGCGACCCTGTCCCAGCTGGCGTCCGCCGCGCCCGGCAGCAGGCTCATCTTCACCTACATCCGGCAGGACTTCATCGACGGCACCGACCGGCACGGAGCCGATGCGGTCTATCGCCGGTTCCGCGGCCGCCGCCAGGTGTGGCAGTCGGGCATTGTGCCCGAACTCGTCGGCGAACAGCTCGCCGAACACGGCTGGCGCCTCGTCGAGCAAGCCGGCCCGAGCTACTTTCGCGACACCTATATCCGGCCCACCGGCCGGACGCTGGCGGCCTCCCCCATCGAATGGACCGTTCTGGCCGAACGCTGAGTTCGCGACTCCGTCACGCCAGGTCGGCGTAGCATCGGATTCGTCGGGGGGCTCATCGAGCCAGGCCGTTGCCAGATCCTTGCAGGGCCCGTCGGCCATCGGTCGCGGGGCACGAGGGGGACGTGATGCTCGACTCGGAGACAACGGGGCCGTGGCCGCCATCCTGATCGCCGAGGACGAGCCCCGGATCTCCGCCTTCGTCCGAAAAGGATTGTCGGCCAACGGATTTTCAGTGAGTGTGGTTGCCGACGGGATCTCCGCGCTCATGCAGGCGCGTAGCGGCAGTTTCGACCTCATGCTTCTCGACACCGGACTCCCGGGAATGGACGGCTTCACGGTGCTGCGGCGGCTTCGCGCCGAGGGAAGTTCGCTGCCTGTGCTGATGCTGACCTCGCGGGCCAGAGCCGCGGAGTCGGCCCGGATGCTCGAGGCGGGCGCCGAGGACTCCATCGCCAAGCCGTTCCGGTTCGAGGAACTCCTTGCCCGGGTGCGTCTTCGGCTCGCCGCCGGACGCGTCGCCGGGCCCACGACGCTCAAATACGGCACCCTGTCGCTGGACCTGCGGACCCGCCGCGCCCACGTCGGCGACTACTCCGTGGACCTGTCGGCGCGCGAGTGCAAGCTGGCCGAGACCTTCCTGCGCCATCCGGGTCAGGTGCTCACCCGCGAGCAGCTGCTGCAACAGGTGTGGGGCCAGGACTACGAGCCGGGGTCCAACGTCGTCGACGTCTATGTCCGGTACCTGCGGCGCAAGCTCGGCGCGAGCCGGTTCGTCACGCTGCGGGGGCGCGGCTACCGGCTCGAACCGATCTGATCCTTCGTCAGCAAACGCCTCTTGGCCGGCCTCGCCCGGTCCGCCGGCGACTTCGGCTGCATTGCGGGATGCCATGCCCGGAGCCGGAAGGCGGAGCCGAGTCCACCCCGGGGATGTTGTGCCCGTCGGCACCACCCAGCCTCCTGAACAGCCAAAGCCGCACCGAGGTCGCGCATGACGCATTAGCTGAAATTGTCACTGAGGAATTGACGAAACCCGATATTCGGTGGAGGGGCCCGATTTTGTCGATGCCGCATCGCACGCCGGTGTCGCCGTGCATACTCTAATGGTCAGCGATACCGCAGCGAATCGACCAGCCGCCGCGGGCCACGGCTTGTGAGGGGTAGCCGTGACACGTCGGCGGCGTTTCCGCTCTCAGATCTCGATGACCGTCGGGACGATCATGGGCTGCCTCCGGTAGGTCTCCCCGACCCACTTGCCCACCGTCCGCCGTACCGCCTGCGCGATGCGCGAGGGATCGGTGATGTTCTGCGAGGCGAGTTGCTCCAACTCCGCTTCGATCTTCCTGGCCACCGGTTCCAGCGCCTTGGGATCCTCGGAGAATCCCCGCGAGTGCAGGTGCGCCGGAGCAGCCGCCCGGCCGGTGCCGCGGCGCACGACGACCGTGACGGCCACGAAGCCCGACGACAGGATGAGCCGTTCCCCGAGGGTGGCGTCGCCGACATCGCCGGTGATCAGCCCGTCGACGAACATCTTCCCGACCGGCACGGCGCCGGCGATGCTCGCCCGCCCGGCCACCAGGTCGACACTGACGCCGTTCTCGGCGAGCAGGATGTTCTCCTCGGGCACCCCGGTCCGGGCGGCCAGCTCCGCATTGGCACGGAGCATCCGCCACGTCCCGTGCACCGGCATCACGTTGCGCGGCCGCACCCCGTTGTAGAGGAACAACAGTTCGCCCGCGTACGCGTGGCCCGAGACATGAACGCGCGCGTGCTGATTGGTGACGACCCGGGCGCCGATCTTGGCCAGCGCGTCCATCACCCCGTAGACCGCCTCCTCGTTGCCCGGGATCAGCGACGACGACAGGATGATCAGGTCTCCGGCAGTCAGCGTGATGCTGCGGTGCTCACCGCGCGACATCCGAGACAGCGCGGCCATCGGCTCGCCCTGGGTGCCGGTGGTGATCAGCACCACCCGGTCGGCGGGCATCATCTCGGCCGCGGCGATGTCGACCACGTCCTCATCGGCGACCTTGAGGTAGCCGAGTTCGCGCGCGATGGTCATGTTGCGCACCATCGAGCGACCGACGAAGGAGACCTTGCGGTTCAGAGCGACCGCAGCGTCGATGATCGACTGCACACGGTCGACGTTGGATGCGAAACAGGCGACGATCACCCGGCCCTCGGCGCCACGCATGAGCCGGTGAAGGGCCGGGCCCACCTCACTCTCGGAGGGTCCGACACCGGGGATCTCGGAGTTGGTGGAGTCGCACAGGAACAGGTCGACCCCCGCATCGCCGAGCCGGGACATCCCCGGCAGGTCGGTGGGCCTGCCGTCGGGCGGCAACTGGTCGAGCTTGATGTCACCGGTGTGCAGCACGGTCCCGGCCCCGGTATGGATGCCGATGGCCAGGCAGCCGGGAATCGAGTGGTTGACCGCGAAGTACTGGCACTCGAAGACACCGTGGGTGCTCTTCTGCCCCTCGGTGACCTCGACGAATTTCGGCGAAAGACGATGTTCCCGGCACTTCTCGGCCGCCAGCGCCAGCGTGAACTTCGAACCCACGATCGGGATGTCGGCACGCTGCTTGAGCAGGAACGGGATCGCGCCGATGTGGTCTTCATGGGCATGGGTGACGACGAGCGCCTCGATGTCGTCGAGACGGTCGGCGAGGTGCCGCAGGTCGGGCAGGATCAGGTCGACGCCGGGTTCGTCGTGGGTGGGGAACAGCACCCCGCAATCCACGATGAGCAGACGTCCCAGATGCTCGAAAACGGTCATGTTGCGGCCGATTTCGTTGATCCCGCCGAGTGCGGTGACCCGCAGTCCGCCGGGGGCCAGTGGTCCCGGTGCCTTGAGCTCGGAGTTCACTACCGGCCCGCTACCTCAGCACGCCTGCGGCGCGCATGTCGCCGGCCAGGGCCTCAAGCTGTTCGTCGGTGGCCGGGATCTGCGGCAGCCGCGGCTCACCCGCCTCGAACCCTTGCAGCCGCAGCCCCGCCTTGGACAGGGTGACCCCCCCGAGCCGCGCCTGGGCGCGTGCGAGCGGGCCGAGCGAGACGCTGATCTTGCGCGCCGTCGCGACGTCTCCGGACGCGAAGGCCCCCATCATGTGCCGCAGCTGCGCGGCGGCCAGATGACCCCACACGCTGATGAAGCCGACCGCACCCATCGCCAGCCACGGCAGGTTCAGGGCGTCGTCGCCGGAGTAGTAACTCAGGCCGGTCTCGGCGATGATCTGCCCGCCGCCGTGCAGGTCCCCCTTGGCGTCCTTGATCGCGACGATGTTCGGGTGGCCGGCCAGCGCTCGGATGGTGTCCCACTCGATCGGCACCACCGAGCGCGGCGGGATGTCGTACAGGATCACCGGCAGCTCGGTCGCGTCGGCGACAGCGGTGAAGTGCGCCACCAGTCCGGCCTGCGGCGGACGTGAGTAGTACGGGGTGACGATCAGCAGTCCGTGCGCACCCTCGGCGGCGCTGGCCTTCGCCAGGTGCACGCTGTGCGCGGTGTCGTAAGAGCCCGCACCGGCGATGATTCGCGCGCGATCGCCGACGGCTTCGAGCACCGTGCGCAGCAGCACGAGCTTCTCGTCGTCGGTCGTGGTCGGGGACTCACCGGTCGTACCGGACACCACCAGACCGTCGCACCCGGCGTCGACCAGCCGGTTCGCCAACCGGGCCGCGGCGTCGGTGTCCAGCGACCCGTCGGGCTTGAACGGAGTAACCATCGCGGTCAACAGGGTGCCCAACCGGGCCGGGGCGTCGAATCCGCTGGTACTCACGGGCACCAAGATTACCCGGTCACCCTCGCTTGCCACGAATGCCATTGCAGTCAGATTTCGGTTGCCAACGGGCTGGTGGCCACCTCCGTGCCGTCGGCGAGCACGCTGATCTCGAAGTCCGAGAACACCTGCGGTGCGGCGTCGGTGAGTTGACGCAGGCATTCGACGGCCAGCCGCCGAATCTCCCGGTCGGCATGTTCGCTGGCCCGCATGGCGACGAAATGCCGCCACGCCCGGTAGTTGCCCGTCACGACGATCCGGGTCTCGGTCGCGTTGGGCAGCACCGAACGGGCAGCTTGGCGGGCCTGCTTGGCGCGCAGCGTCGACGCGCCCTGCTCGGTGAACTTGGCCTGCAGTCGAGCGAGCAGTTCGGTATAGGCAGCACGGCTCGCGTCCGCGGCCTCGGTGAAGATCTGTAGCAGCTCGGGATCATCCTCGATGTCCGGCGGCGCAACCACCTGCGAGTCGTGCTCGGGCACATACCGCTGCGACAGCTGCGAGTAGGAGAAGTGCCGGTGCCGGATCAATTCGTGCGTGCACGACCGGGAGAGGCCGGTGATGTAGAACGACACCGATGCGTGCTCGAGTACCGAGAAGTGGCCGACGTCGATGATGTGGCGAACGTAGGCGGCGTTGGTCGCGGTGCGCGGGTTGGGCTTGTTCCAGCTCTGGTAGCACGCGCGGCCGGCGAATTCGACCAGTGCGGCACCGCCGTCGGCGTCGGTGCTCCACGGCACGTCGGCGGGCGCGGTGAACTCCGTCTTGGCGATCAGTTGCACGCGCAGCGGCGCGATCTCGGCCATCGGGTGAGCCTAACGTGCACCGATTCGCCGACCCGCCGCTGACGAGTCCGCGGCCACGCACACCGCGTCACTCGGATTGACGTGTGCCCACCTCGGCGGGGCTACAGCGGATTGGCGGCGATGAAGTCGACGACGACGGTCGCCAGTTCGCGGCCCTTGTCCTCCTGCAGGAAATGCCCACCGCCGGCAATGGTCACCTCCGGCTGCCCCTGGGCGCCCGGGATCAATGTGCGCAGCGGTTCATCGGCCCCGCGAGTGATCGGATCAGAATCCGAGAACGCACGCAGGAACGGCTTGTCGAACGTGCGGAGCACCTCCCATGCCGCTCGGTTGGCCGGCGCGGCGGGGTCGTCGGGGCTGGTGGGCACCAGCGTCGGGAACTGCCGCGCGCCGGCCTTGTACGAATCGTCCGGGAACGGTGCGTCGTAGGCGGCGATGACCTCTGGGGAAAGCGTCGAGACGCACCCGCCGTCGACGATCTTGCCGACCGGGAAATGGGGGGTCTCCTGACTGAACCGCTGCCACGCCAGGAAGGCCTCACCGGGGTGCTGATCGCCGGTGGGCAGCGTGGTGTTGGCCGCGACCACCCGGGCGAACCGGTCCGGATGCTCACCGACCAGGCGCAGCCCGATCAGCCCGCCCCAGTCCTGGCACACGAGCGTGATCCCGGCCAGGCCGATCGCGTCGATCGCGCCCCACGTCCAGTCCACGTGCGCCTGGTAGGTGTAATCCTCGCGGCGGGCCGGCTTGTCGCTGCGGCCGAACCCGACCAGGTCGATCGCGACCGCCCGCAGCCCGGCTTCGACCAGGACGGGGATCATCCGCCGGTACAGATAGCTCCACGACGGCTCCCCGTGCAGCAGCAGCACCACCGGGCCGTCGGCCGGACCTTCGTCGAGGTAGTGCACCCGTAGCCCGCCGACGTCGACGTAGTGCGGGGCGAACGGGAAGTCGGGCAGGTCGGCGAAGCGCTCATCGGGGGTGCGGAGAACATCCATTGGCTCAGCTTGCCAAGGCCGCGCGCAATTCGGTCGCCAAATCGCCGCGCTCCCCCACGACCACGTCGCCCAGGCCGAGCCACTCTGCCATGGTCTGCAATTCGGCGGCCAACCCGCGCGCGACGTGCGCGCCGTCCCGACCGTCCTCGGTGAACGCGCCGAGTACGGCGAGCGCGCCGTTCACCCGGTCGGCCTTGAGGTCGACGCGTCCCGCGAGATCACCGTCGAGCAGAAAAGGCCACACGTAGTAGCCGAACTGCCGCTTATGGGCCGGGGTGTAGATCTCGATGCGGTAATGGAAATCGAAGAGACGCTCCACCCGCGGCCGGAAGAAGATCAGCGGGTCGAACGGGCACAACAGCGCAGTGCCGCGGTCCCGGCGCGGGACGCTCTGCCCGGTGCGCAGATAGGCCGGGGCCGACCATCCCTGGACGTCGACCTTCTCGATCTCGCCGGCGGCGACCAGTTCGGCTATGGCGGGCTTGACCTGCCGGGCATTGAGCCGGAAGTAGTCGCGCAGATCGGCTTCGCTCGCGACGCCGAGCGAGGTGGCCGCGCGCAGGACCAACTCGCGCACCGCCTCGGCCTCGTTGACCTCACGCCCGACCACCTCGGCGGGCAACACGCGCTCGGTCAGGTCGTAGTGCCGCGCGAACCCGAGCCGGGTGGCCGTGGTCAGCACGCCGGCCGACCACAGCGCCTCGGCGACCCACTTCGTATCGCTGCGATCCCACCAGGGCCCTTTGCGGCCACGGGGCTCAGATTCCAGGTAAGCCTCGATCTGACCTGCGGTCGACGGACCGAGCGTGGCGACCGCTTCAACGATGTCGTCGGCGAGTGCGGCGTTCTTCTTCACGATCTCGACGCCCCACCGGCCGTGCCGGTACTCCCGCATCCGCCACCGCATCAACGGCCAGTCATCGACGGCCATCAACGCGGCTTCGTGCGCCCAGTATTCGACCAGCAACCGCGGTGAGCGCGCCGAATGGCTCCATGCGGCACGGTCCAGCAGATCTCGGTCGTAAGGACCGAGACGGCTGAACACCGGCGCGTAGTGCGCCCGCACCGCCACCGACACCGAGTCCAGCTGCAGCACCTGCAGCCGGGAGATCAGCCGCTTCAGATGCGCGCGTGTGACCGGCCCCGTCGGCTTCGGCTCGTGAAACCCCTGGGCCGCGACGGCGATCCGGCGGGCCTGTAGGGCGGTCAACGTCGCGCTACGAAGAGAGGACGCCATCGGGTTATCGTGGCCTACCGCACCGACAACTCGGTCCGCGGCGTCTGGCGCAGTTGCGGCCCGTAGTGAGGGCCGACGGCAGACGTCGCGCCGCCGAGCGTTCAGCGCCGTACGTAGGTGTAGAACCGGTAGCGCAGCCCTGACGAGCTCTCGCGCCAGTCCTGCTCGGTACCGACCCACGCCTCGTCGAGCACCGGCGCCAGCGCGTCGTCGTCCTCTCTGCGCAGATCGATGTCCACCTCGGTGACCTCGCACCGCGTCGCCGACGGCAACGCCAGCCCGTAGATCTGCGAGCCACCGATCACCCATGCGTCGTCCAGCGGGGCGCCCTCCAGGGAGGTCACCACCTCTGCGCCGTCGGCCGTGTAGTCAGCCTGCCGGGAGACCACGACATTCCGGCGGCCGGGCAGCGGCCGGAACCGCTGCGGCAGCGACTCCCACGTCAACCGGCCCATGATCACGGTGCGGCCCATGGTGAGCTCCTTGAACCGGGCCATGTCCTCCGGCACACGCCACGGGATCCCGTTGCCGCGTCCGATGACTCCGGAACTGGACTGCGCCCAGATCAGGTTCAGATCCGTCGTACTCATGATTCGGACCTGCAAGCAGTCCTCAACATCGTCGATTCGGACCTGCAAGCAGTCCTCAACATCTTCGATTCGGACCTGCAAGCAGTCCTCATACAGCCACCGGGGCCTTGATCGCCGGGTGCGGGTCATAGTTTCTGATGACGACGTCCTCATAGGTGTAGTCGAAGATCGAATCCCGCGGCGCGAGAACGAGTTCCGGGTATGGCCGCGGATCACGGGAGAGTTGCTCGATGACCTGGTCGACGTGGTTGTCGTAGATGTGGCAGTCACCGCCGGTCCAGATGAACTCCCCCACGCCCAGGCCCGCCTGCGCGGCCATCATGTGGGTCAGCAGCGCATAGCTGGCGATATTGAACGGCACGCCGAGGAACAGGTCGGCGCTGCGCTGGTACAACTGGCAACTCAGCTTGCCGTCGGCGACGTAGAACTGGAAGAACGCATGACACGGCGGCAGGGCCATCTGTGGGATCTCGCCGACGTTCCAGGCCGAGACGATGTTGCGGCGCGAGTCGGGATCGCGCTTGAGCAGGTCCAGCGCCGCGCTGATCTGGTCGATGTGCTCACCGGACGGGGTCGGCCAGGACCGCCACTGCACCCCGTAGACCGGACCCAGATCGCCTGTCGGAGAAGCCCATTCATCCCAGATTGTGACACCGTGGTCCTGCAGCCACCGGACGTTCGAGTCGCCGCGCAGAAACCACAGCAGTTCATAGACGATGGACTTGGTGTGCACCTTCTTGGTGGTGATCAGCGGGAACCCGGCGTTCAGGTCGTACCGCATCTGATGACCGAACAGGCTGCGGGTGCCGGTTCCGGTGCGGTCGGATTTGGTGATGCCCGTATCGAGCACCAGACGCAACAAGTCCTCGTAGGGCGTGGGGATCGGCACGCGCCAAGCTTACGTCGCCCGAACAGAGTCGAGCAGTTCGACGCGGCCCAGCGCGTTCCTCATCCGATCCACTGTTTCCGGGCGAGTAGTGCGGATTGCTGTAATCATCGAATGGTGACGTTTCCGCGGGATACCGGGGATATCCCACGACCAACCGAATTGGCCGCCGTCGCCGACTTCTTCCAGGCTGTGGCCGAGCAACCTGCCGCACTTCTGATCGAGGGTGAAGCCGGCATCGGCAAGAGCACCGTCTGGCTGTCCGCGCTCGAGCGGGCCCACTCGTGCGGAATGCGCGTACTCCGTGCACGTTCGGCCGCCGCTGAATCGGTACTGGCCTATGCGGCGCTGGCTGACCTGATCCGGGGCGTCGACCCCCCGGTGTTGGCGAATCTGCCGGAGCCCCAGCGACGAGCGCTGGACCGGGTGATGCTGCGGGCGGGCGTCGAGGACGTCGCCACCGACCCACTCGCCGTGGCGGCAGGTTTCTTGTCGGTCATCGACATCCTGACAGCGGAGTCGCCCGTGCTCATCGCGATCGATGACCTCCAGTGGCTGGACACCTCGAGCGCAAGCGCCCTCGCATTCGCCTGCGCCCGCCTCACCGGTCAGGTGGGATTGCTCGGCACGGTACGCACCCCCACAGACGGCGACCGCGCCCCGCCGCTGCCCCAGATGCCACGGCCGGACCGCACCCGGCGAATACGAGTGCAGCCCTTGTCGGTCGGTGCGCTCCATGCGGTTCTGCACGAACGGCTGGGGCGGACGTACTCGCGACGGACGATGGTGCGGATACACGAGGTCTCCGCCGGTAACCCGCTCTATGCCCTCGAGTTAGCCCGCTCGATCGGGGATGCGGCCACGCTCGCCGATCAGCCGCTGCCTCCCACCCTGGCGGACGTGGTGCGAACCCGCCTCGGCGCCTTGGACGCCGAGCTGCAGGACGTGCTGCTGGCCGCCGCCTGCGCCGCAAGCCCGACCGTCGAACTCGTCGCTCGTACGTCCCGCAGAGGCATCGACAGGACCGTGGAACTACTGGAAGTGGCCGAGAACAAAGGAGTCATCGGGATCGAGGGCAACGGTGTGCGTTTCACCCACCCCCTGCTGGCCTGGGGGATCTACACCTCGGCCGCCCCGGCGAAGCGCCGGGAGACCCACCGGCGACTCGCCGACGCCATCGAGGAACCAGAGTTGCGGGCCCGGCACCTGGCTCTCGGCTCCACCCATGGTGACCCCCGCACCCTTCGGTCGCTGGACGCGGCAGCCGAGTCAGCACGAAGCCGCGGAGCACCGGTGGCGGCAGCCGAACTCACCGATCTGGCCATCGGACTGGGCGGAGACACACCGCAGCGACGAATCCTGTCGGCTCAACACCATTTCCATGCCGGCGAGCCCGCGCGTGCGCGCGCCGAGCTGGAAGCGACGATCGCTCAGCTGCCGCCTGGAGTGCTGCGCGCCGAGGCGACAAGTCTGCTCGGCTACATCCGATTGCTCGACGACAGTTTCCCGGAGGCCGTTGAACTCCTTGAGGGGGCGATACCCGACGCCGCCGGCCATCCCCCGGTCGTGGTGCCGGTGCTGGTCGCCCTGTCTTTCGCACTGTTCAACACGGGCCGCCTGGATGATGCGATACGGCGCGCCGAGGAGTCGGTGACCAGTGCCGAAAATCTGGGGCGCCCCGACTTGCTGAGTCAAGCACTGAGCATGCGGGCCATGATGGCCTTCTTGCGGGGCGACGGCGCCGATGAAGCGGGTCTGCGACGAGCGGTGGAAATGGAGGACCCTCAGGCCAACATCCCGAGCGCGTTCCGGCCCAGAGCGCACCAGGCTGTCATCCGCGCGTGGGTGGGTGAGCTCGATGAGGCTCACGCCGATATGCGCTCACTGCGAAGGCAGTGCATCGAACGCGGTGAGGACGGCGAGCTGATGTTCGTCGCGTTCCACAGCGCGATGACCGAGATATGGCGAGGGAACTTCGCCGACGCCACATTGATCGTCGAAGACACCGCATTGCTCGCCCAGCAGCTCGGGGGGGACCTGCCGATGTCGGTGACACTCACCGCCCGGGCGCTACTCGGGGCTTACACGGGCCGGGCCGACGACGCGCGCAAGGATGTCACTTCGGCGCTTGCAGCAAGCCAACGCTGTGGGTCGGCACTGCTCGGCGAGTGGCCGAGGACAGCGCTGGGGTTCCTCGAGGTGTCACTCGGCGACCATCAAGCCGCCCTCGACACCCTCGAACCTCTGCTGCCGAAGCTTCGCGCTGCACCGAACGCGACCGAGATCATCACGGCGTCGTTCGTCGCTGATGCCGTCGAGGCGATGGTCGCCCTGGATCGTTGTTCTTCGGCGCTTCCCCTCGTGGAAGCGCTCGAACTCAACGGCCGCCGTCTCGGCCGCGCCTGGATGCTTGCTGTGGGGGCGCGGGGCCGGGCGATGGTGTCGGCCGCCTGCGGCGACGTCGACGCGGCGGTGGTGGCCGCCCACCACGCGATGTCGCGACACGAGGATCTGCCGATGCCGTTCGAGCGAGCACGCACGCAGCTCCTCCTCGGCCAGCTTCAACGTCGACAGCGCCACAAAGAGGACGCGGCGGCAACACTGCAGGACGCGCTGAAGACTTTCGAGCAACTCGGTACCCCGTTGTGGGCCAACCGGGCACGCGCTGAGCTGGGCCGCGCGAATGTCGGCCCACACCGCGACGCCGTGCTCACGCCATCCGAACGACGGGTGGCCGAACTCGCCGCGTCGGGGTTGACGAACCGCGGCATTGCGGCCGCCATGTTCATCAGCCCAAAAACCGTGGAAGCCAACTTGTCCCGCATCTACGCCAAGCTCGGCATCCACTCGCGGGCCGAACTCGGGCGGCACATGAGCCGACCCGGCGTATAGGGACAATCGCCCTCCACATCGGAAAAGCATAGGGAAACACCCGATTAATCCGCCCCCTGTTCGGGCCTACGCTCCGCGTAGCCGGCTCGGGTGTCTCGCCGAACTGATCCCTGGCCGGTTCAACAAACGCCGGCGATGTCGACCACTGATGGAGAAGTCATGAGCAAACAGATACCCAAGCTATGGGCCATGTTGGCCGCCGCGGCCGTCGTCTTCGGGCTTGTGTGGGTGGCGCCGGCGGCGGTGCCCACTCTGGCCCCGAGCATGACGCCCGTGGCGAATGCCGACGTGCTGCCCAATGGCTATGACGTGAACTGTACGAAATCCAACGACGGCCAGGTGGTGTGCACCATTGCGGGCTGCCCGCGAGTACACGAGGATCTCGCCGGGGACGTCGTGCACACCAAGATCAATGGCGGGCCACAAGCCGAGCTGGACAAGGCGTGCGGCAACGTCACAACCCAGGTCGTCAACACGTCCTCAGGTTTTAATCTGGCGATCCAAGGCTGTCGCAAGAGTACGTTCGGCAGCGATGATTGTGGTGCCTGGTCGGACTACAGGTACACGCCTCCCGCGCCGCCCGCACCTCAAGTTGTTCAGTGCCCGCCTGGGTCGAAGAGCGCCACCGTTCCAGTCGGGCAACAGTGCCAGTTGGCCGACGTGCAGTGCCCGCCTGGCTCGAAGTCCCCGACCGTTCCAGCGGGCCAGACGTGTGCCTTGGCACAGAAGAACTGCCCGCCGGGATCGTTGTCGGCGACCGTTCCGGGTGACCAGCAGTGCGCAGCTCCGACGAATGCAGTGTCGATGAACGTGACTCGGGCCGGGCTCAACGCCAATGTCGCGGTCACCAACAAATCGGCACTGCCCGCCGAATGCGCCTACACCGCAACAAGAACGAGCGGATTGCTCGGGCCGGAAACAGTGAACAGGAACGTCAGCGTCGGCGCGAACAGCACCGGAAACATCACCGACCTGTTGTGGCCGCCACCTCTTGTCAGTTACCGCGCGACTGTGCGATGCACGGCCGACTATGACGGGAAACAGGTCACCATCGGCGAGTCCACCCAGAACGTGAGCGGATAGTCTCGACCGCTCACTGCAACAACGGAAGTGCCTGCCCTGCCTGGGCGACCCGGGGCCTGCGCAAGCCCCCGAGCCTCCAGGCAGGAAGGCACTCTCGTCGGGCAAGCGCAAGCCGCAGTGTTTCATCAGCTGGGTTGCGCCTGAGCCGTGCAACCAAGACGCACGCCCCCAGTAGACCTCGGGGCTCTCCCCCGCTGCCGCGAAGCGGACGCCCGCTCTGATGAGTCGTTTCCGAGTCGTAGGGAAACACCCGATTTACCCTGTCCGCCAACGCGATAGCTTCGATTTGATGAACATCTCCGTCCCGTGCTATCTCGTCGAGTGGTACCGATCGTCAGCCACCGCCGAGTCGCTCGAGGAGACAGCGGCCCGACTCAACGAGTGCGCGGCGTCGGTATCCGCGTTGGGACCGCCCGTGCATCTACTGTCCATGGTTGCCGTGCCCGGCGACGAAGTTCTGTTCGGTGTCTTCACGGCAGGATCGGCGAGCGCCGTCGCACAGACATGCGACCGGGCCGGCATACCGGCCCAGCGCGTCACCACCGCCACCGACCTGGATCTGTCACAGTGACCCCGGCCCGCGCGGTGTCACGCGCTATTCAGGAAGCTGCGGTCCGACCTTGCGCGCGAGTTCGACGGCCGCGTTGTCGGCCTGGTCAGCCGACATGCTGAGCACCGCGACCTGCACACTGTTGTTCCGCCCGGCCGCAGGAAACTCCACCTGGCCGTAGCCCAGGAACCGCATCCCGTCCGGACCCGGCCGGCCGACGTCGGGCATTCCGGGCTCTGGTGGGGGTAATGTGCCGTTGATCGCCGTACCGGGGTTGCCGATCTCCAGCGAAATCGACTCGTAATTCTCCGGGTTCTCCCACACGCATGCAGGTACCTCGGGGTTGTTCGAGGTCGACCTACCTTCCACGGTCACGCCGAGCAACGCCGAGATATCCTCTGCCGCAATCAGCGAACACGCGTCGATCGCAGATGCGTGTCCAGCGTCGGCGGCGACGGTTCTCGACGTGTCGCCGGCATTGGCGTCACCGCCGCTGGGGCCGCTCTGCGAACCGCACCCCGCCATGGTCAAACACAGGACAGCCGACACGAGGCGAGAAGTCGTCGTGAGATCTTTCATCCGAACCCCCTTGATCAGCAGTTGTCACGAATTGCGCACGCAGTCGTAGGTGAGCGGGATTTCGTCGCCCAATCCGACGACGTCGAACTGGTCGACGCCGATCGCGTCGAACGAGTGCGCGTCGATCCCGAGGTCGGCCCACTTCGCGGCGCTGGTTCGATCGTCGGCGAAGGTCAGCGGGATCTCTCCCCCGTCGGAGAGCAGCATGCCGTACGTCTTGAGTGCCCGCAGGATCACCTTCTCCCCTTCCGAGTAGTCCGATTCGTCGAAGCCGGACTTCAACCGAAACCGCACGCCGTAGGGAGGTGCGTCTGGATCGGCACTTGTCGGACCACCGGCATGGGTGGCTGGTCGGACGTAGACGGATTCCTTGATTCTGTCGTTCGGGAGTATGAATCGAAGCGCATGAGCGACTGCGCCAGAGGCAACTTCGTCGGCGGTCGGGGTGAGAGCGGCGATCGGGAAGCCGGCGGCGTCAGCGCTCGTGCACTGGTCGCCGCGTAGGGTCGGCGGATACTTCTTATCGAGATCCCATACGAAAAAGCCTTGCGCCGTGATGGTTTCACCTTCTGCAGTGGCTTGATAGGTCTCGTAGAGCCTCCGGCCGTCGCGGTCGGCGACGAGCAGATGACAGTCACCCTGCCCCACGCTGTCGCCTGAGGCGTCACACGTGAGATCCGGTGACCCTTCGATGTTGGCGTCCAGCGGAACCGGCATCTCGGCGGGAACGCTGTCGCATGCCGTTCCGCCCCAGCAGTAGTCGTCGGTGCCGACCACGTGGCGGCGCGGCGTGTCGCCGTCGGCGAAAAGACAGGGATGGAGAAATCGATCTGGAGAGCGTTGTCGCCGCCCCAGCCGCCCATGCTGCTCAGCGCCTGCACGATCGCGTCGCTGCGGTCGGATTCTTCTGCTCCGGAGACGTCGGTGGTCCACGGTTGCGGACCGCTGAACAGGCCGTCGTATGACGCCGGCCGCGGGGCCGGACTCGCGGCGTACCCGCTTTGTGATTGACCGCCGCAGCCAGAGGATGCGACAACAACTGCGCACACGAGCGTGAGGGTCTCGGTCCGCAGTGTCCCCACCATGCTCACGCTCCGCTGCCTCAAATATCTCGCCGTTTGCTGAAGTGCCGACAGCGTGGTCTGCCTTCCGGGACGGGACGCTATATCGGGTAAGTCCGCGATAAATCGGGTGTTTCCCTATGGTGGTCGGGGCGCGCACAGCGTGCGTCGACCCGGCTGAGGTAGAACGGAACCCATGCCGAGGATCACCGATACGATCACCACCGCAGACGGCGCCTGCCCCGTCAGCCTGCACACGCCCGACTCCGACGGGCCGTGGCCCGGCATTGTCATGTATCCCGACGCCGGAGGCGCCCGACCGACCTTCCGCGCGATGGCAGACAGGTTGGCCGGCTACGGCTACGCCGTGCTCGTGCCCGACGTGTATTACCGCGACGGTGACTGGGCGCCGTTCACGATGGCGACGGTGTTCGAGGACGAGGCCGAGCGTCGTCGACTGTTCGGCATGATCTCCAAGATCACCCCCGAGATCATGGCGTCCGACGCGATCGCGTTCTTCGACTACCTGGCGGCCCGGCCCGAGGTCCGGGGCGCGTCGTTCGGCACGACCGGGTACTGCATGGGCGGCCGCACGTCGCTGGTGGTGGCCGGGCGGGTCCCCGATCGGGTCGCGGCGGCGATGTCCTTCCACGGGGGCGGCCTGGCCACCGACGACACCAGCAGCCCGCATCTGCTCGCGGACAAGATCCGCGCCGCGGTCTACATCGGTGCGGCCCGCAGCGACCGGTCGTTCACCATCGCCGACGGTGAACGACTGGAGAAGGCGCTGACCGATGCCGGCGTCGAGCACACCATCGAGTGGTACTCGGCGTTTCACGGGTTCGCGGTGCCCGACAACGGGCCCTATGACGAGCCCGCCGCGCGCCGGCACTGGGACGCGATGCGTTCCTTCTTCAACAGTCACCTAGTCTGAGCTGCGTGTACGACCAGAGTTTCGGTGAATCGGCGTTCGGTGAGCAGGGCCGGCGGATAGACCCCGTGCTGGCCCGCAGTTGGTTGCTGGTCAACGGCGCGCAGTACGAGCGCTTCGACGCGGCCGCTCACTCGAGGGCCGACATCGTGGTCCTCGACATCGAGGACGCCGTCGCGCCGAAGGACAAGGCCGCGGCCCGGGCCAACGTGATGCGCTGGCTCGGTGAGGGCCACACCGACTGGGTTCGGGTGAACGGGTTCGGCACCGAGTGGTGGGCCGGTGATCTGGAGATGCTGGCGGGCAGCCCGGTGGGCGGGGTCATGCTGGCGATGGTGGAGTCGGTCGACCATGTCACCGAGACCGCCAAGCGCCTGCCCGGCGTGCCGATCGTCGCGCTCGTCGAGACCGCGCGCGGCCTGGAGCGAATCAACGAGATCGCCTCTGCTAAGGGCACCTTCCGCTTGGCGTTCGGTATCGGCGATTTCCGGCGCGACACCGGCTTCGGTGACAACCCGATGACGCTGGCCTACGCGCGGTCGCGCTTCACGATCGCTGCGAAAGCCGCTCATCTGCCGAGCGCGATCGACGGTCCCACCGTCGGCTCCAGCGCACTGAAGCTCAGCGAGGCCACTGCCGTGTCAGCGGAGTTCGGCATGACCGGCAAGATCTGCCTGACCCCCGAACAGTGCCTGACCGTCAACGAGGGGCTCTCCCCGTCGGCGGAGGAGATCACCTGGGCGAAGGAGTTTCTCATCGAGTACGAGCGTGACGGCGGCGAGATCCGCAATGGCTCCGATCTTCCGCGCATCGCCCGCGCCAACAAGATCCTGGAGCTCGCGCGCGCATACGACATCGAACCGTCAGAGTTCAACGACGTCGACGAGCCCACTCACATCCCGGCCCCGTCGGACACCTACCACTACTGAGGCTGGGGTCCATCACTGGAGGCTAGAGGCGCCGCCTGCGCGCCAAGTAGGTCGTGACGGCCCGCAACGCGCCGCGCGCGGCGTAGATCCCGGCAAGCACCGTCAGGATGATCAGCACGACGAACATGACAAGCCAGTTCGTGCGGGAGTGCTCGACGTTCTGAGAGGGACCCGTTTGGTGGTCCAGTCGTTATGCGACTTTCGGTTGATGGGTCGCGGCCCACTGTAGGGCAAACTCGGCTGGGGTGCGGTCGCCATGGGCGGAGTGGGGCCGATTGGCGTTGTAAT